>NZ_JASCPK010000009.1:0-77902 GCF_029959385.1 Pseudomonas sp. PS01303 | reverse complement strand
CCTGTGCTGGCCCTATCGCGAGCAGGCTCACTCCTACAATGGATCGTCGTATACCGACCTGTAGGAGTGAGCCTGCTCGCGATGGGGCCAGTCCGGATACCATCACACCTCGTTAATAAACGTGCCAGTCCCATCCAGAATATTCGTCAACGTCTCGACAACCTCATCCAGATCAACCATATCCGGGTTAAAGCTGATCTCCAGCACATCATCCCCATTCAACGCATCAGCATCCGCCGCGCCGATTTCAATCTTCAGCAGCGTCGAGGTCAACGTGACCTTCACGCCGTCCAGCGTCGATGGCTCGCCGTCCAGGGTGATTTCCAGCTCATCCTCGTCCGGGTAGCGGCTCATCAGAAACATGTCGTCCTTGTCGCTGTGGCAGCAGAGCATGGCCATGTTGTCTTCTTCGTCGTCGCATGGGTTGACGATCAATAGGGCGGTGGTCATTTGCATGGGGAATTCCTGGGGGCTAACGAGGTAGACAGTGCGCAAAAAGTGCGATTTTGCCAGCCTGAGGGAAATTCTGCTGAAACATCGTCGAGTGCAGGGCTGTTCTTAAAGACTATTCCCAGAGTCGAGTAAGAAAAATCCGCTGTCCTCGTAGGGTTTTTGAGAAGAATAAAAATAGCGTGAATTGGAGGCCTTTTCGCTTGTTTTGGCGGATGTTTGCCGTCAGATTTTGCTGTTTGAACGCAACGGAGTGCGATGGCCAACATGCAAAAAAGGATGTCTTTTGATGAAGCGATATTTCCAATGGGCGCAAGAAATCAGTCATCTGTCCGAGGAACAGGTGGAACAGCTTTACCAGCGCTACCTCAACGGCGAAAAAACCGCCGACCTGATCGCCGAGTACAAACTGCCGGATACCGTACGCAGTGTGTTGAAAGTGCTGCCGCCGATCGTCAGTGCTGACCTGACATGCCCATATTGTGAATTGCCGATGTGGATGCACCGACCCTCACGCGGCATTCCCTGCGCAGTGCTTACAAATGTGTGAAGTGCGAGCATCAATACTTCACCGCCGGTGCGGGCTCGCGGCGCAGCGTGTGTGGTTGTGATGCCTGTGTCCGGCTGCGCAAACAGCAACTCGCCGATCAGGCCGAACGTGACCGCAGTGATCTGGCCGCGCGCTACGGTACGCCAAGCCCACCGGTACCCTTTGCCAGTCTTGGATTCCAGCAAAAAGTTGCTCTGCTGGCGTTGCTGGATGACGGCGGCCAAGGCGCAGGCGAACGCATTGCCGCGCTTGATGCTGAAATCAGAGGGGAAAAACTCACGTCCACTGACACTTTCAGTGAAGAGTTGGTGAAAGGTCTGCACGAGGCGGGCGCGTTGCAAGTCGATACGGCATCGGACATTCGAGCGTTCAATCGGGCCGACGAGTTCAGCATCAGCACGTATTCGGCCGTTTACTGGCGGGCCAACATCGCCCTGGACGAGGGCGTGCGCTGCACGCGCGATATGCTCTATCTGGCCCTGTACGAAGAGTTGTCCGGACCTGTACTGCCAGGGTGGAAACGTGAGTTGTACGCATTGATCTTCAGGCTCGCGCGGGAGGAATCCATTCAATACGTTCACCTGCAGGCCAATATGGTCGGTATGGCGTTCACCGCCGAAGCTCGCGCCGACTCAGTGATCGGCACATTGCTGCAGAACTTCTCGGTCAGCCAGATCTACTACTTCGCCAGAGTCGCGGTGAAAAGCGCTGCGCATTTCTATGCCACCGGCAACTCCAAGGGCCGCACTCACGCCTCCAACACCATTCCGCGCAACATGCAGAGCACCGCGCAATTAGCCCTGGCGGAGAACTGGCGCAAGGACAGCTACCGCGATACGCGCGTGCCGCAGCCGGCCATGACCCGCCTGCTTTACGACGTCGTGCTCAAAGACAGTGGTGCCGGTTTTGCCAAGTCGCCGGGGCTGTTCTGGCGAGACGAGTTTGTGCCTCGGTTTCTCACCGGTTCACCGGTCGCCGCACCGCAGGTCGACTATCCGCAGTTGTTCTGCCGCGAGTGCGACTCCAGCAATGTCGACGCCAGCATGGACAAATTGACCCTGCAGATGCAGTGCTACGACTGCGCCACCGTGAGCAAATTCCGGGCCTACGAAGAGTTGCCGGACTGATCCGTGTCAAAAGCCAGTGCTGAACCGGATGCCACGCTCAGGGTCGATAGAACGGCCCTGAGGGTTTTCGTTTCTGGATATGTAGCCGCCACGGGGCAGCGATTGGCACGAATGTCCCGTAAAACCGGGCATTCCCCCCGTCGTTTTCCGTCACGGCTGCTAGTGTTTACCGGTGCGAAAGCCTTCATTTACCTGCCTATGAACGAATATGTCGCAGCACCGCAAGCAGACACATTGTCGCAGCCATTAAGCTGCGCAACGGATGAGCACCCGTAAAGGCATTGTCGGCAAGCCTGGCAGTCGCTTTTGCAGATGCCCATTCAATGGAAGGTGAATGTGACCTGAGTGTCTCGTCCAGCTTCACCCACCTGTCCCCCTGTTTCCTCTGCCCGAGAATCAGGAACAGGGCGACACAAGCCCCGAAAGGGGTGTTGCACGCGACGCTTTCCATCAATAACAAGCTTAAGCGGAGTACCACAGATGGCGTTCTTCACCGCAGCCAGCAAAGCCGACTTCCAGCACCAACTGCAAGCGGCACTGGCGCAGCACATCAGTGAACAGGCACTGCCACAAGTGGCGCTGTTCGCTGAACAATTCTTCGGCATCATTTCTCTGGACGAGCTGACTCAACGTCGCCTCTCCGACCTCGCTGGCTGTACTCTCTCTGCGTGGCGCCTGCTTGAGCGCTTCGATCACGCGCAACCACAAGTGCGCGTTTACAACCCCGATTACGAGCGTCATGGCTGGCAGTCGACCCACACCGCGGTCGAAGTCCTGCACCACGACCTGCCATTCCTCGTCGACTCGGTTCGTACCGAACTGAACCGTCGCGGCTACAGCATCCACACCCTGCAAACCACCGTGCTCAGCGTGCGTCGTGGCAGCAAGGGCGAGTTGCTGGAAATCCTGCCGAAAGGCACCCAAGGCGACGGCATTCTGCAAGAGTCGTTGATGTACCTGGAAATCGACCGCTGCGCCAACGCGGCCGAACTGAATGTGCTGAGCAAAGAACTGGAACAGGTTCTCGGTGAAGTCCGCGTTGCGGTCGCCGATTTTGAGCCGATGAAAGCCAAGGTGCAGGAAATCCTCACCAAACTCGACAACAGCGCGTTCGCCGTCGATGCCGAAGAAAAGAACGAAATCAAAAGCTTCCTGGAATGGCTGGTGGGCAACCACTTCACCTTCCTCGGCTACGAAGAATTCGTGGTCACCGATCAAGCCGATGGCGGCCACATCGAGTACGACCAGAACTCCTTCCTCGGCCTGACCAAACTGCTGCGCACCGGCCTGACCTACGACGACCTGCGCATCGAAGACTACGCGGTGAACTACCTGCGCGAACCGACCTTGCTGTCGTTCGCCAAGGCTGCGCACCCGAGCCGTGTGCACCGTCCGGCCTACCCGGATTACGTGTCGATCCGTGAAATCGACGCCGACGGCAAAGTCATCAAAGAACACCGTTTCATGGGCCTGTACACCTCGTCGGTGTATGGCGAGAGCGTGCGGGTTATCCCGTTCATCCGCCGCAAGGTCGCCGAAATCGAACACCGCTCCGGCTTCCAGTCCAAGGCTCACTTGGGCAAGGAACTGGCGCAGGTACTCGAAGTGCTGCCGCGTGATGACCTGTTCCAGACCCCGGTCGACGAGCTGTTCAGCACCGTGATGTCGATCGTGCAGATCCAGGAACGCAACAAGATCCGCGTGTTCCTGCGCAAAGACCCGTACGGTCGTTTCTGCTACTGCCTGGCCTACGTGCCGCGCGACATCTATTCCACCGAAGTTCGCCAGAAGATCCAGCAAGTGCTGATGGAGCGCCTGAAGGCTTCCGACTGCGAATTCTGGACGTTCTTCTCCGAGTCCGTGCTGGCTCGCGTTCAGCTGATTCTGCGTGTCGACCCGAAAAACCGTCTCGACATCGATCCGCTGCTGCTGGAAAAAGAAGTCGTGCAAGCCTGCCGCAGCTGGCAGGACGATTACGCTGCGCTGACCGTCGAAAGCTTCGGCGAAGCCCACGGCACCAACGTGCTGGCGGACTTTCCGAAAGGCTTCCCGGCCGGTTACCGCGAGCGTTTCGCTGCGCATTCGGCTGTGGTCGACATGCAGCACCTGCTGAGCCTCAACGAAAAAAATCCGCTGGTGATGAGCTTCTATCAGCCGCTGGGCCAGGTCTCCGGCCAACGCGAACTGCATTGCAAGCTGTACCACGCCGACACGCCGCTGGCGCTGACCGACGTGCTGCCGATTCTGGAAAACCTCGGCCTGCGCGTGCTGGGTGAATTCCCGTACCGTCTGCGTCACACCAATGGCCGCGAGTTCTGGATTCACGACTTCGCCTTCACCGCCGCTGAAGGTCTGGATCTCGACATCCAGCAACTCAACGACACCCTGCAGGACGCCTTCGTCCACATCGTCCGTGGCGAAGCCGAGAACGATGCGTTCAACCGTCTGGTGCTGACTGCCGGCCTGCCTTGGCGCGACGTCGCACTGCTGCGCGCTTACGCTCGTTACCTGAAGCAGATTCGTCTGGGCTTCGATCTGGGTTACATCGCCAGCACCCTGAACAACCACACCGACATCGCTCGCGAGCTGACCCGGTTGTTCAAGACCCGCTTCTATCTGGCGCGCAAACTCAGCGACGACGATTTGGAAGACAAGCAACAGCGTCTGGAACAAGCGATTCTGACGGCACTGGACGACGTTCAGGTGCTCAACGAAGACCGCATCCTGCGTCGTTACCTCGACCTGATCAAAGCGACCCTGCGTACCAACTTCTATCAGACTGATGCCAACGGCCAGAACAAGTCGTACTTCAGCTTCAAGTTCAACCCGCACGCGATCCCTGAACTGCCGAAGCCAGTGCCGAAGTTCGAAATCTTCGTCTACTCGCCACGCGTTGAAGGCGTGCACCTGCGCTTCGGTAACGTCGCTCGTGGTGGTCTGCGCTGGTCCGACCGTGAAGAAGACTTCCGCACCGAAGTTCTTGGCCTGGTAAAAGCTCAACAAGTGAAGAACTCGGTCATCGTGCCAGTGGGCGCGAAGGGCGGCTTCCTGCCGCGTCGCCTGCCTCTGGGCGGCAGCCGTGACGAGATCGCCGCCGAGGGCATCGCCTGCTACCGCATCTTCATTTCCGGTCTGTTGGACATCACCGACAACCTGAAAGACGGCGCGCTGGTGCCGCCATTGAACGTGGTTCGCCACGACGATGACGACCCGTACCTGGTAGTGGCGGCGGACAAGGGCACTGCAACCTTCTCCGACATCGCCAACGGCATCGCCATCGACTACGGCTTCTGGCTGGGTGACGCGTTTGCGTCCGGTGGTTCGGCCGGTTACGACCACAAGAAAATGGGCATTACCGCCAAAGGCGCGTGGGTCGGCGTACAACGTCACTTCCGCGAGCGCGGCATCAATGTTCAAGAAGACAGCATCACTGTTGTCGGCGTCGGCGACATGGCCGGTGACGTGTTCGGTAACGGCCTGTTGATGTCCGACAAGCTGCAACTGGTCGCTGCCTTCAACCACCTGCACATTTTCATCGATCCAAACCCGAACCCGGCGACCAGCTTCGTCGAGCGTCAGCGCATGTTCGACCTGCCGCGTTCGGCCTGGACCGACTACGACACCAGCATCATGTCCGAAGGCGGCGGTATCTTCTCGCGCAGCGCGAAGAGCATCGCAATTTCCCCGCAGATGCAGGAACGCTTCGACATCAAGGCTGACAAGCTGACCCCGACTGAACTGCTGAATGCCTTGCTCAAGGCGCCAGTGGATCTGCTGTGGAACGGCGGTATCGGCACTTACGTCAAGGCCAGCACTGAAAGCCACGCCGATGTCGGCGACAAGGCCAACGATGCTCTGCGCGTGAACGGCAACGAGCTGCGCTGCAAAGTCGTGGGCGAGGGCGGTAACCTCGGCATGACCCAACTGGGTCGTGTGGAATTCGGTCTGAATGGCGGCGGTTCCAACACCGACTTCATCGACAACGCCGGTGGTGTGGACTGCTCCGACCACGAAGTGAACATCAAGATCCTGCTGAACGAAGTGGTTCAGGCCGGAGACATGACCGACAAGCAACGCAACCAGTTGCTGGCGAGCATGACCGACGAAGTCGGCAATCTGGTGCTGGGCAACAACTACAAGCAGACTCAGGCGCTGTCGCTGGCCGCGCGTCGTGCTTATGCGCGCATCGCTGAGTACAAGCGTCTGATGGGCGATCTGGAAGGCCGTGGCAAGCTGGATCGTGCCATCGAGTTCCTGCCGACCGAAGAGCAACTGGCCGAGCGCATTGCTGAGGGCCACGGTCTGACCCGTCCTGAGCTGTCGGTGCTGATCTCGTACAGCAAAATCGACCTCAAAGAGCAGCTGTTGGGCTCCTTGGTGCCGGACGACGATTACCTGACCCGCGACATGGAAACGGCTTTCCCGCCGACTCTGGTCAGCAAGTTCTCCGAAGCCATGCGTCGTCACCGTCTGAAGCGCGAGATCGTCAGCACCCAGATCGCCAACGACCTGGTCAACCACATGGGCATCACCTTCGTTCAACGACTCAAAGAGTCGACCGGCATGAGCCCGGCGAACGTCGCTGGCGCTTATGTGATCGTGCGCGACATCTTCCACCTCCCGCACTGGTTCCGTCAGATCGAAGCGCTGGACTATCAGGTTGCCGCTGACGTTCAACTGGAGCTGATGGACGAGCTGATGCGTCTGGGCCGCCGTGCTACACGCTGGTTCCTGCGTGCCCGTCGCAACGAGCAGAACGCTGCCCGTGACGTCGCGCATTTCGGTCCGCACCTGAAAGAGCTGGGCCTGAAACTCGACGAGCTGCTGAGCGGCGAAATCCGTGAAAACTGGCAGGCGCGTTATCAGGCGTACGTCGAAGCCGGTGTGCCGGAATTGCTGGCACGTATGGTGGCGGGCACCTCGCACCTGTACACCTTGCTGCCAATCATCGAAGCCTCCGACGTGACTGGCCAGAACCCTGCAGAAGTGGCGAAAGCCTACTTCGCCGTGGGCAGTGCGCTGGACATCACCTGGTACCTGCAACAGATCAGCGCGCTGCCGGTTGAAAACAACTGGCAAGCCCTGGCCCGTGAAGCGTTCCGTGATGATGTCGACTGGCAGCAACGCGCGATCACCATCTCCGTCCTGCAACAGGGCGACGGCACACTGGACGTGGAAGCACGTCTGGCGCTGTGGATGGATCAACACGAAAGCATGATCTCGCGCTGGCGCGCCATGCTGGTGGAAATCCGCGCTGCGAGCGGCACGGACTACGCCATGTACGCGGTGGCCAACCGTGAACTGCTGGACCTGGCGTTGAGCGGGCAAGCGGTAGTGCCTGCAGCGACGGCGAATGCCGAGCTTGAAACGGCATAAGTAAGCGCTGAATGAAAAAGCCCCGGTATCGTGAGATGCCGGGGCTTTTTCTTTTGGGATGCTAGATCAGTTCCGAGCAGCGGAAAAGGCATGTCCCATAGTTGTTATTGGGATCCGGGTAAGTCAGAGCACCTACGAGTACTTGGTTTAGCTGGATAGTCATGGAAAGTGCTTGGTCGAGAGAGTCTGACAAATCCACAAAAAGCATACCGTCGTTGCCAAAATCCGGAATCGCTTTGCCATTCCTGTCGAGCTTGGTAATGAAAATTTTTGTATTTGAGCCCTGCGTGTGTCCAACAACGACAATTTGCCCATCGTCCAGGGACACCGCCCCGCACGGCGTATTACCTGAGGGAGTGGAAATGACCAAGTGCTGGCCATGATTGAAGTCATCAATAAAGTTGCCCTTGGCATCGAGGCAGATGAGTGCGGTGGTTTGATACTCACCGGCGGGCATGATGTTTAAAACGGCAAGAATGTTGCCGTCATTTGTCTCAATGACTTGGCGAAGCTGGTCGAACCCGGACAGTTGGAATGTGGCGTATCCATTGGCGCCAAAGTCCTCAATCGGGGTGCCCTGTTCGTCGAAGCGCGCAATCATGATATGAGCTTTGTCCTCGACGTGGACAGTGCCTCCGACGACAAATGTACCGTCTTTGAGTTGGATCATTGATACAGCGCTAGCTCCGTTTGCAAGGTGCGTGATGACTACATAGCCCTTACCGTCACCAAACGTTTTATCCAATGATCCGTTCCTTTCAACCCTCATTAACATGCCGACCTCGTCATTCAGGTTGTATCGGTGATTGCCCAGCACCATGAGTTTCCCGTCGGGCAATTCGATGGTGCTGGCGTTTAGATCTGCTGAAGCAGCACTGCGTTGATTATTTTCCTCTTCAGACAATGTTTGTCCGGGCCAGGCAATCGGTTCGAGCACCGTGACACCACCTTTACCGAACGTCTTTACGGGCGTACCGTCAGGTTCAAAAAGAGCTAATCCACTCGCGCTTTGAGGCTCATCTTCAGCCGTGAACGCAGCGACACCTGTAAGTAATACTTGATGGTTTTTGAGCACCTGGACGCTTCTGCCATATGATTGATAGCCCAACGCAAACGCCCCGGAAACGAAGCCATTGTTGGCGAAACCCGAATCGTGTTTTCCATCGGCAGTCAGGCGCACCAACCCGAACTTGCCACTGACGCTGCACGCAACCAACAGCTTGTTGTCCGGCGCGACCGTGATGCTGTTCGGTGTGCCGTATTCACCCTCCGGAAAAATAATCGGCGCTCTACCTGTTCCATCAGCGCCGAAACCAGGATCGAGATATTCAACGTCGGTGTTGTTGATGTTGTTAGACATTTTTCTGCTCCTTGAAATATAGGGTCTCAGCGCTCGGCTACTGCTGCCACGAACCGACGGAGTTTGGGTATTTGAGGTCAGACCGGGGGCGGTGTCTACTGTCAGAGTTGACAGTAGACAGAGTTTATTTGTTGGGAGAACAGGCTACTCAGCCATTTGGAAATCAGAAATCCTGAACGAAAAAGACCCGGTATCTTGAGAGGCCGGGGCGTTTTTGTGTCTGCGGGTTTAGTGGTGCCTATTGCGGCCCTTTCGCGAGCAAGCCCGCTCCCACAGGAGGTACGCATTTCAAATGTGGGAGGGGGCTTGCTCGCGAAGAGGCCCTTACATTCAATACAACTTCTGAGCCGGTTTAGTATCAAGCATCGACACTTTATCCGCAGGCCGTGCGACTAAATTGTTGAGCGATTGGTCAAACTTTTGCAGCGCCCGAACTTGCACGTCTTGCTGCTGGTTAATATCGGCAACAATCTCTTCCGAACGTTTGAAGTCCGCCCACACCGGTGTCAGTTCTTTCGCTTCTGAACCTTTTGCCGTGCCGATGTAGTTCAATCCCGCATCATAAAAATCGGCACTCACGTCAGCCTTGATGTCGGAGCTGCGTGAGGTGATTAGCTGGCTGTGGGTGTCGACGATTGCGGTGACATCCGGTTTGGCTGCGCGCAGGCTCTGCATGTCCGGATACACCGTCACTGAACCGAACTGGCGTTGCAGGGAGGCGTTGACCCATTCCACCGCCATGTCCGGTTTCGAGCTGGCGACGTAGGCGTCGTGAATCGGCCGTACCAGCAGGCTCTGGCCGAAACCGGTGCCGGCGTTGGCTTGATAGTCGCGCAGGTATTCGCGGTTGCTCTGGGTGCTTGGGCTGTAGACCACGCCGAGTGAGACGCCGGGACCGCTTTTTACCTGAGTCGCGCTACTGCGACCGGTTGGATGCGGCAGCAGGGTATCGAGAGACGAGACTGCTTTTGGCGCCGTCGGCACTGAACAGGCGGAGAGGGCTAAAACCGATATCGCCAACATACTGGTGAACGCAAGTTTCATGGTGTTTCTCCCGTGAAACAACATCAGTCGGAAAGTTTAAAGTTGCCGTCAATGACGGCAGTTAATTCAGACTACCCCCGTCGCACGGCAAATAAGCTGACAATTTGCTGTCTGGTTTTGTATTGAATAGTTTTATTTGCTGTAAACCGATCCGGTTAATTGCATCGGGATATAAAAAGGCGCAAATCGGCAATTTGCGCCTTTTTATTTATGGCTGGCTAAACAACCATCAGTTTTTCAGCGGAATCAGCACTTGCTCATCCGGGGACAGCACCATGAACACCAGCAACTTGGCTGGCTTGGTTTGGCTGGCGTTTTTCGAGACCAAATGCTCGGAACCGGCCGGTTCGTACCAGAACTGACCTTTCTTATAGGTGATCGCCTGTTCGCCCTTGACCTGAGAGATCACTTCCCCTTCGAGCACGTAGGCCATCGCGGTGCCGTCGTGTTTGTGAGCGATGGAAGACTGGCCGGGTTTGTAGTCGACTTCGATCATCATGGCTTTTTTGCCGGGGGCGTTTTTCAGCATCTGGTCTTGCAGTACGGTGACTTTTTCCGAGGGGTCGTGGGCGAAGGCCGAGGTGGAGAGGGCCAGGGCGAGGGCGGCAGCGACAAGGTGCAGGGTTTTCATGGTGGATTACCGGTTGGGGGGTGGTTGGTAATCACAGTAGTCCGAGGGGCGGGGCAAGCAAACGGCCAATATTCGGGAAGATTGGGTGACCAATTACGGTTTGCACAAAAAGCAAAGATCGCAGCCTTCGGCAGCTCCTACAGTGAACGAATTCCAATGTAGGAGCTGCCGAAGGCTGCGATCTTTTGATTTTCTAAACAATGGGAAAACTGTTGAAGTCCACACTATTGGCCAGCCGGCTATCGATCAAGTCTATAAACCCCTGCGCTTCAGGCCGGTTGAAATGCGCCTGCATCGCCGCTTCCGACTGCCAGCGCGCACTGACAGTCCAGCGGTGGCTGTCCTCGGGGCAGCGGTCGACCAGGTAGGAATCGCAGCCCGGCGTTTCGCGCAGGGTTTCGACGATCCTCTGCAGTTGCTTGCCCAGCTCGTCAGAGCGGCCGGCAGCAGCCTGCACCTGCACCGTGTTGATCACTTCGTTGGACATTGCTCACACTCCTGAATCAGGCCGGACGAATCCTGCTCATTGAGGGATAACGCCTGTGCAGAATAGGCCTGCACCCGCCGATCACCAATAACCAATCGGCGGTTAATCCGTTAGGCCAATCGCTCAGGCGACTTGCTGGAGAATGTCGCGCAGGCGATCGAGGGCGATATCAATGTCCAGCGTCTCAATCGCACCGAAGCCAAAGTACAAACCATCACGCGGCATCTGCTGATAATAAAAGCCATTGATGGCGTAGAGACCGACTTCGACCTTTTTCGCCAGCTCGATCACCAGCGGCAGGTCGATCGGCACTTTGCAAAACACCGCCATGTGGAATCCGGCACTGGCCGGCACCGCATCAAGCCAAGGCGACAGATCGCTGGCCATGCGCGCCAGAATCCGTTCGCGGCGCTGCGCATAAATCGTGTGGCAGCGGCGAATATGCTTGAGCAAACAGCCCTCGGCGATGAACTTGGCCAGCGCCCATTGCGGCAGGGTGGACGCGTGCAAATCGGTGAGCTGCTTGGCGCGGATCACCGCTTCAAGGATCGCCGGCGGCAGAATTCCGTAGCCCAGGCGCAACTCGGGCAGCAAGGTTTTCGAGAAGGTGCCGACATACGCGACGAGACCGCGCTGGTCGAGGTTGTACAGCGAGTCAGTGGGCCGGCCTTCGTAGCGAAACTCGCTGTCGTAGTCGTCCTCAATGATGATTGCGCCGAGCTCATGCGCACGCACCAGCAAGGCTTCGCGGCGCGCCTGACTCATCGGCATGCCCAACGGAAACTGGTGCGATGGCGTCACGTAAATCAGCCGCGTGCCTTCGGGAATGTGTTCGACCTGAATGCCCTCGGCATCCACTGGAATACCGACCACGGGGGCGCCGTGCGTGCCGAACAGCAGGCGAGCTGGCGGATAGCCCGGGTCTTCCATCGCCACCAGACTGCCAGGACGCAGCAGCACGCGAGCGATCAGATCCAGCGCCTGCTGCGCGCCATTGCAGACCACGATGTCTTCGTCCTGACAGTTCACCCCACGAGAAAATGCGATGTGTCGGGCAATCGCGTTGCGCAGCGACGGCAAACCTTCGGCAACGCTGTAAAAGCCTTTCGACTGCGCCATCTGCCGCATCGCGTGAGCGACGCAACGACGCCAGTCATCCTGGGGAAACTGGCCCTTGCTGGTGGCGCCGCCAATGAAGTCGTAACGCAGCGAACCTTCCAGTGTCGGGTGCCGCAGGAATACCGGCAGATTGCGCCAGCTCTCGATCACCTCGGCGCTGGCCAGTTCGCTGTGACTTTGCTTGCGCTGAGCCTGCGCGGGGCGCGCGTTGACGTAGGTGCCTTTGCCGATGACGCCGGTGAGGTAGTTTTCGTAGGTCAGTTGCGCGTAGGTATCGGAGATGGTCTTGCGCGAGATCCCCAGCTGCTCGGCGAGCAAACGGCTGGGCGGCAGTTGCGTGCCAGCGGCCAGACGCCCGGATTCGATGGCGCCGCGCAGCTGTTGGTACAACTGACCGGCGAGATCCTTGCGGCCGTTGATCACGACATGAAGTTCCATACCGACGTGGCTCCGAGGCAATGTGAAGTGCTCGCCAGATTAGCGCTGTTGGGCGATTGGCAGAAGTTGCGCAGCACAAATACCCGAAATTGGCATAAACCCCTGTAGGAGCTGCCGAAGGCTGCGATCTCTTGATGTTGCTTTTTAAGATCAAGAGATCGCAGCCTTCGGCAGCTCCTACAAGGAGTTTGTGTTGAGCCCGCTATTGGTGTAGCACTTTTCCGTGGAATTGGGGCTGTAACCCTAGTCTCTCGGCGCTTACTTTGAAGTCTTTATTGCGGCTGCCGAGATCAAGCCATGTCCCCGCGTCTGGATTACTACAGCGCTTCACCCAAAGCGATGAAAGCGATGATTGCCATGGAGGCGCTGACTAGCAACTTGAGCATCGAACAGCCGTTGCTGCAACTGATCAAGATCCGCGCCTCGCAACTTAACGGCTGTGCGTTTTGCACGGATATGCATTCGGTCGAAGCCCGGCGTGCGGGGGAGAGTGACCGGCGTTTGTATGCGATTGCAGTGTGGCGTGACAGCGGGTTTTTCAATCCTCGAGAACGCGCGGCACTGGCCTGGGCGGAGGCGGTTACGTTGTTGGCCGAGAGCCATGTGCCGGATGACGTGTATCAGCAGGCGCGCGAGCAGTTTAACGAAGCGGAACTGGTCGACCTGACCATGGCCGTGACCACGATCAACAGCTGGAATCGCCTGGCAGTGAGTTTTCGGCAAACCCCGAGCGATTAGTAGCCCGCCACCTTTAAATCTGTAGGAGCAAAGCTTGCTCGCGAAAGCGGTGGTTCATCCAAAGATTATGTTGTCAGGAATGGCCTCTTCGCGAGCAAGCTCTGCTCCTACAAGGTTTCGGTAGGTTAGTTGTTGTTAGTTGGATTTAGTGTTGCCTGGGCAACACTTATGTTGCTCTAAGCACACTCCGCCAAGCCGATATAACCTAAGCGTTATTGGTTCTTTTGCCACAGCTCTCCGCTCGTCTAGCATCGGCCTCCAAGGGGAAAAGCTTACTTTTGGGGATCCTGCGTTCTATTTGCACTTTCCGATCTAACAGCCTTCGCTGCCTTCCTGTTTTATAAAACTACAGCAGACATTGCCGTGCACTGATTGCCGACGACTTATGGTTGGCAGGGCCGGGTATTAGCTGCGATTCAAGGAGCTGTTGCATGTATTACCGTTCGCGTTCATTACTCGCTGCTGCTGTGCTCACGTCCATCTGGCAACTTCCCGCGCAAGCTGACGATGAGGCCAAACTCGATACCGTACTGGTCACCGGCACACGCGGCACATCGCGCACCGTGCTGGATTCGCCAGTGCCGGTCGATGTGCTCACCGCCGATGACCTGAAAGCCGCCGGCGCGGCGGATGGCGAATTGGGCGCAGCGTTGCAGACGCTGTTGCCATCGTTCAGCCTGCCGCGCCAGTCCAACTCCGGCGGTGCCGACCATGTACGCGCCGCTCAACTGCGCGGCATGAGCCCGGATCAGGTTTTGGTGCTGGTCAACGGTAAACGCCGGCACACTTCGGCGGTGGTCAACGACTCCTCAAAAATCGGTCGCGGCACGGCGCCGGTGGATTTCAACTCAATCCCGATCAGCGCGATCAAACGCATCGAAGTGCTGCGTGACGGCGCCGGTGCGCAGTACGGCTCCGATGCGATTGCCGGGGTGATCAACATCATCCTCGACGACGCCCCCGAGGGCGGCGAAGTGACGACGAGCTACGGCGCCTATCACACCCATCAGGACGCGATCGGCAAAACCACCACCGACGGCCAGAACAGCGTGACCACCGCGAAGATCGGCACGCGCCTCGGCGAGGAGGGCGGCTTCATTCGCGGCGGCACCGAGTACAAGGATCGCAACCCGACCAATCGCGCCGGTTTCGACGGCTTCGACGACATCCCCAACCAGCGCAACTACGTGATGGGCGACGGCATCGCCCGCGACGTCAACCTGTGGTTCAACAGCGAACTGCCGCTGGCCGGCGGCAAGGCATACAGCTTCGGCACCTACAACCAGCGCCACACCACCGGCGCCGAATTCTATCGCTACCCGTACGAGCAGCCGCAGTTCTATCCCAACGGCTACCTGCCGCAATCGCTTGGCGACAACAAGGACGTCTCGGCCACCGCCGGTTTCAAAGGCATGATCGGCGACGACTGGGACTTCGACAGCAGCGTCACCCATGGCCGCAATCGCTTCGATGGATCGACCCGACGCACCCTCAACGTCAGTCTCGGTGAAGACTCTCCCACCGAGTTCGATACCGGCGATTACGAGTTGCGCCAGACCACGACCAACCTCGATTTCACTCGCGAACTGCGCCTCGGCGAACGCTCATTTGTGTTGGCCGTCGGCGGCGAATACCGCTACGAAAACTACCTGACTTACGCCGGTGACGCGGCTTCCTATGTCGGCTCCGGAGCCGATGGCGCCAATGGACTGCGCCCGAGCGAAGAGTCGGATCTGGATCGCAATGTGTTCGGCACTTACGCCGAGTTGTCCGGCGATCTCACCGACCGTTTCTTCGTCGACGCCGCCACGCGCTGGGAGCATTACGACGACGCCGGCAGCAAACTCACCGGCAAACTCAGTGGCCGCTACAAACTCACCGAGCAGTGGGCGGTGCGCGGCGCAGTGTCGAACAACTTCCGCGCGCCGTCTCTTGCGCAGAGCGGTTTCCAGAACACCACCAGCAACTTCGGCGACGGCGGCACGCTGACCGACATTCGCGTGCTCTCCGTCAACGATCCGATTGCCCGCGCATTGGGCGCAGAAAAACTTGATCCGGAAACCTCGAAAAACTTCAGCCTTGGCCTGACGTTCCAGTTGAACGAACGCTTCGATGCGTCGCTGGACGTGTTCCGCATCGACGTCAAAGACCGCATCACCCTGTCACAACGCATTGGCAGCGATGCGCTGGAAAATTACATCAATGACAACTTCGGCGTGGCCGGCATACATGACGTCAACTTCTTCACCAACGCCGCCGACACCAGCACCCACGGCGCCGAACTGGTGCTCAACTATCATCAGCCGTTCTACGAAGGGCAACTCGGCCTGACCACCGCGTACACCTACAACCACACCAAAGTCACCAGCACCAAAGGCACGCCGTCGCAATTGACCGCGCTGGGCATCGGCAATGACGCGCTGGTCGGCGTTGAAGAAACCAACACCTTGACCGACGCCGCGCCGAAGGATCGCTTCATCTTTTCCGCCAACTGGGCCAGCGAACATTGGGGCTTGCTCGGACGCCTGACACGTCAGGGCGAGACCACTCGTGTGTTCGATTTCGGTGATTCGCAACCGGAGCAGACCTACGGTGCGGTGTGGCAACTGGACGCTGAAGTCGCCTACAAATTCACCCCGAAATTCAACATCGCCGTCGGTGGCAATAACCTCACCGACAACTACCCGGAACGCTCCGGCTCGGCGATCAACTACGGCGGCAACTTGCCGTACGACGTGCTCTCACCAATCGGCACCAACGGCGCTTACTACTACGCTCGCGCCACGTATGGTTTCTAACGCCGGGCCGGGGCGGCATCTGCCGGTGTTCCAGGCGCTGCTGATTACGCTGGGCATGGTGATCACCACCGACATCCTGAAAACCGCGCCGACCGTGGCGCTCAATGTCGGGCCCGAGCACTTCTACCTGGTGTGGGTGCTTGGCGGCGTGGCGTCGATGATCGGCGCGCTGTGCTTTGCGGAAATGGCCACGGCGTTTCCGCATCCCGGCGGCGATTACCATTTTCTGCGCACGGCGTATGGCGAGCGCATGGGGTTTCTGTTCGCGTGGTCGCGGTTTTCGGTGATGCACACCGGGTGGATTGCGTTGTCGGCGTTTATGTTTGCCGATTACGTGAATGCGGTGGTGCCGTTGGGACAGTATGGATCGGGGCTGTTTGCCGGGGCGGTGATCGCGGCGTTGGTGCTGCTGAATCTGACGGGCAAGCACATCGGTTTCATCACGCAGACATTGCTGGTTGGCTTGCTCGCGTTAGGCTTTTTGAGCATCGCCAGCGCGGGTGTTTTTCTGGCTTGGCAAGGGGTTGAACCGCCGGTGCCAAGCTCGGCGGTATTGCCGGAAAATACCGGTATGGCCGGGTTTTCGGCGGCGATGATTTTTGTGTTTCTGGCGTTCGGCGGCTGGAGTGATGCGGCGACGTTATCGGCGGAAGTGCGCGATGGTCGGCGGGGAATTTTCATCGCCATGATCGGCGCGCTGACGGTGTTGATGATTATCTATCTGGCGCTGAATTGGGCGTTTGTTCAGGGGCTGGGATTTGCCGGATTGGCGGCGAGCAATGCGCCGGCGGTTGAACTGCTCAACCGCGCTTTTGGCGCGCCCGGGGTCATGCTGATTTTGCTGATGGTGGGGATTGCGGCGATCGCCACGATCAATTCGACGTTGTTGGTCGGCGCGCGGACTACCTACGCCGCTGCTCGCGATGTACCGCAGTTGCGCAGTTTTGGTGATTGGGATGATCGCCATGGGGTGCCGCGCAAAGCGTTGCTGGCGGAGGGCGCGGTGGCGCTGTTGCTGGTGATGTTCGGCAGTTTTACCCAGAGCGGGTTTAACACCATGGTCGAGTACCTGACCCCGGTGTATTGGTTGTTTTTGAGTTTGAGCAGTGTCGCGTTGATCATATTGCGGCGGCGGTTTCCGCACGTGCCGAGGCCGGTGCGGGTGCCGTTGTATCCGCTGTTGCCGTTGCTGTTTTTTGGGTTGTGCCTGTACATGCTGTATTCCAGCGTGACGGTGGTTGGGTATGGAGCGTTTTTGGGGATTGGTGTTCTTTTGGTTGGCGCGGTGGTTTTGGCCGGGTTGAGTCGCTTAACGGCAAACCCTCACCCCAGCCCTCTCCCAAAGGGAGAGGGGGCCGACCGAGTTGTCTTGAGTGATACATCGACCTGAAAAACCGAGGCGATTATGGATTTTGTAAGGCATGTTCAGCAGACCGAGTCGATGCTGGATTCGCCAAAGCACGTCCAAGTCGGCGAACCCCTCAAATATCCCCCAATCAGTTCCCTCTCCCTCGGGGAGAGGGCTAGGGTGAGGGGCTCTTAAGCTGTGCCTCAATCGACCTTGAAAAACCCAGTCGATTATGGATTCGCCAAAGCAAGTCCAAGTCGGCGTACCTCTCAAATATCCCCAAATCAGTTCCCTCTCCCCTCGGGGAGAGGGCTAGGGTGAGGGGCTCTTAAAACGACACCTCCGCCGGCTGCGACAACCGCAGCACCGACAAATCCCCGGTAATACGCTTATACGCCAACCGAATCGCCTCGATATCGCTGCCACGTTTCGCACTGTTCTCATGCAAAATCACAATGACTTTAGTGCTCAAACGCTCCGGCTCCTTCGCGCCTTTATCACTCCACTGCCCGTAAGCATCAAGCACCGTGAACCCATCGGGAAACCGCGGCGTCACTTCTTTGTCGAGAAACTCGCGCCAGCGCGCCGGGCTGACCGCGCCTTCCTTGCGATCGATCGATCCCACAGAGAAGTACAACTCAGTGCGCAACCACTGCGCCTGCGCCGGCCGTGAGGCATCGCCTTGCAGGGTTGAACTGGCGGGATCGTGGGTGTGAACGGAAGCAGGAGGAGGGCTGGCGCAACCGGCGACTGCGACGAACAGTGCCGCCAGTAAAAGACGTTGAGGCATGGAACATCCTTATTGATGATTGGGCGAACCCGGCGAGTATAAGGTCGCCGTTTCATCACCAATAAAGACCTAAAAAGCAGGCTGATAGGCGCTTCAGGAATAACCCTTGGGTCGCTGCGCAACGAACGATCCGAAAGCCTGTAGGAGCTGTCGAGTGAAACGAGGCTGCGATCTTTTGGTCGTGTTTTTTTTACAAGACAAGATCAAAAGATCGCAGCGTTCCGCAGCTCCTACAGGGGCATCAGGGTGGGGGCGATGCCAAGGCAATGCCGGCCGCTCCCAGCCGTTTGAGAATCTCGAACAAAAGATCACTCTTGGTCACCCCGACAATCCTCGGGCTGCCGACATAACCGGTCACCGTCAGCGTAATCCCGTCCGGCGACAACTTGCTGAAGCGCACAAACGACGCCGGTTTTTCGAGGATGGTTTCGTTCTCGTGGTACGTGTTCAGCAGCAGATCCTTCACTGCTTCAGGATCGATATCCAGCGGAAACACCAACTCCAGCGACGCGACACCCTGAGCGCTGCCGCCCAGCGTGACGTTGCGCAGATTCTGTGAGATCAACTGCGAGTTCGGCACGATCACAATCGAGCGATCGCTGAGCTGAATTTCGGTGGCGCGCACGTTGATCCGGCGGATATCACCCTCGACGCCGCTGATGCTGATCAAATCGCCCACCTTCACCGGCCGCTCGGTCAGCAGAATCAGACCGGAAACAAAGTTCTTCACGATCTCCTGCAAACCAAAACCGATGCCCACCGACAACGCACTGACGATCCACGCCAGGTTCGTCCACTGCACGCCCAACGACGACAGCGTCAGCAGAATCACGAACGCGTAACCGATGTTGGAAAACAGCGTGCTCAGTGACGCGCACATCCCCGGATCCATGTCGGTCTTGGGCAGGAATTCATTGTCGAGCCAACGACTCAGGGCGCGGATCAGCCAGATACCGATCAACAGCGCGAGTACCGCGTTAAGCAAATGCGAAGGTACGATGTTGAACTTGCGCAACCCGGCACCGCCGAGGATCGCCATGATGTTGGTCGCCAACTGCCCGAGCGTGGTGCCGATGCCACCGACAAACAAGGCGATCACTGCCAGCAGCAACAGCGCTGCACGGCTGAAACCGGACAATAGAATCGAGATTTGATCAAGGCGCCGATCGCCTATTCCCAGTAACTGTTTGAGCGCCTTGCCGCTCGCATGCTTGGGCGAGAACGCGTATTCGCAGCCGTCCTTGATCACCTGAATCAGCAAGTAAAAGCCCGACAGCACAATGTAGGCCCAGACCACTTCATAGGTGATGAAACGGGCCAGGGACACGTAACCGGTGAGCAGCGCAATCGCCGAGACGAACATCGAAATACTGGTGATGGTGTACATCACCCCGGCAAACGTACTGTTCGCTTGCGTGTCATTGGCGGCGACCAACGCTTTGCGCACCTTGCCGACGCGCAGCAGCAGTGTCACCACAATCACCATGACCACAATCGATGTCACGCCGCGCCCGGTCAGAACAATCTGACTGCTCATGCCGGTGGCGTTGCACACCTGCACCAGCGTCACCAGCACCAGCAATGTGCCGGAAAGGATGCGTGGGAAGCGCTTCAGTGCCTGCGCGACCTGATCATGAATGGCCGGCAACCGCCACGATGGATGATCGATCGACAACAGCGCACGGCTCAGTCCGGTAATCAGCACGCAGGCGTACACAGCCTTCTCGAATTCCTCGGAAAACGTCGACAACACCGGCGTCAGCGGCGCGTGACGGGTGAGCGCGTAATACAGCACATGCAAGGCGAGGGCGGTGGTCGCAATCGTCGCCAGCGCCGACGCAAACGCCAATGCACTTCGACGCAAACGACCTTCCGGCATGCGGTGGATGCAAACCCAGGTCAGCCCGCGCTCGGCCAGACGACGGCCGAACGTCCACACCACCAGTGCCAGCGCGAGCAACACCAGCGTATAAAAATACCGCCCCGGCGCCCACACCGTCGCCCAGGTGTCAGAAACTTGATCAACGAAAAAACTGAAACGCTGCCGATCATCCCGCGAAGGATTGACCAGCGGTGCCCAGAAGTCCGGGTTCAGCACACTCAGGGTGCCGAGCGTCAACTCGCTTTCAAGCAATGTGCGGCGGATGCCGGCGATCTGCGTGATCAGATCCGCCGCACTTTGCTTCAGCGCCGCCAGACTTTTCAGCGTGCCGTCGACTTTGTTTTTTTGCTCCGTCAGCGTCGCTCGCTGGGCGACGATATCCGCTTGCTCGGCGGCGATCTCGGTGTCCGGCGCTGCGCCCAAAACGCCCAGTTGCACCGTCAGTTGCGCCTGTTGCGGTAACAACGCCGCCGACAATTTATCGACGTCCAGAATGAACGCCTGCACCCGATCCTGTGGGCCTTCGAGCTGGTTGTAATTGTTCGCGGCGGAGATTTGCTGTTTGAGGCCATCGAGGCGTTGTTGCAGGGCTTGCAGATCACTTTGCGAAATGACCGGAAGCGGCGCGGCGGCGGTCGCGGCAGGTGCTGGCAGATCGGCGGCCCACAGTGATGGACTGCCGGCGGTGAGCAGCATGAATGCGATGAGAAACAACGACTTCAACGTGTTGCGCATGGGACAGACCGACTCTCGATGAACACACAGTCTAAGAGGTTAGGTGATCGGGCCGGTCGAGGGGAAAAAGTTTCAGGGCGGCCCACTTGCCGACGAGGGCGGGTGTGCCGTGTGAGGCCTTGCGGTGCAGCAGGTGATGGCCTGAATCGAGCTGACAGTGGCCGCTTCTGCAGCGACTCACTGTCAGCATGATAAGCGACCGCTAAGACATCTCAGGCCCTTCGAGATGGTAAACCGTGGGTTCTGCGGAAAAGTAATCTTCCAGACCCTGCATGAACAGCCGATGGTCTTCACTCGCTTCGAAGCCTGGCGTGTGATCCTCAAGTGATTGCCATTTCACGATCAGATTGAAAACGTCAGCGGTTTCGATCCCTTGCGCGAGCACGTGGCCCTTGTAGCCCTTGGCACGTATGAGCAACGGCGCGACCTCGGCAAACGCCGTTCTGAACCTTTCAATGTGTTGTTGGTGTATGGGAAGTACAGCGATCTCATAAATCATGCGATGTTCCTCGGGAAGGATTGAAACGATTTGAAGTTCACACTGGCGTGACGATCGAGGGCCTGACGTCGATCACGATCTTTCCTTGAACACCGTTGTTGGGCGTCTCAAGCAATTTGTGAGCGAGGGGCAGGTCGGCGAGTGAAAAGACCGCGCCAACGTGTGGGCGCAGCTGTCCGCGTGCGACCAGTGCGCTCAGCTCATCCAGCTTGCCGCGGTTTTGGCGAGTGAACACGAAGTGGATACTGGCGTTCTTGCCCCAGGCCTGAACGAGGTTTTGCGGTTGGGCGATGTCGACAATCGTCACGATGCGACCCAGTTGCGCGAGTGCGTCCGGGCTGCGCGACAGCGTGTTGCCGCCGATGGTGTCGAACACCACATCGACCCCGTGGCCAGCCGTTTCGCGAAGGATGACGTCAACGTAGTCCTCTTTTTCGTAGTCAATGACCGTGTCTGCACCCAGGCTCCGAGCGAACTCGACATTGGTTTCACGCACGGTAGTGAACACTCTGGCGCCCATCGCTTTTGCCATTTGGATGGCCACATGCCCGACGCCGCCAGCGCCGCCGTGCACGAGGATACTTTCGCCGACTCGCAACGCCGCCCGGGTGACCAATGCCTCCCATGCCGTGCCGCCCACCAGCGTCAGACTTGCCGCCTCGAGATGGCTCAACGAAGGCGGTTTCTTGCCGATGATGGTTTCGGCGGCGACGTGGTACTCGGCGTAGCTGCCCGCACCGTCGAATATCTGCGGGGTGTACCAAACCTCGTCCCCTGGAGTAAACGCCGTTACCCCGGGCCCGACCGCTTCGACAACGCCTGAGACGTCGTGGCCGGTAATGCTCGGCAGCGATACCAGATCGGGATAATCGCCACGGCGGATCTGGTAATCCAAAGGATTGATGGAAGTCGCGTGGACTCGAACCAGCACTTGGCCCGCCTGCGGCAAGGGTTTGGGCACGTCGTGCAGCTCGAACGCGTCAGGGCCTCCGAAGGCTTTCAGCAACATCGCTTTCATGGTGTTTCCTCATATCTATAAAAAGGGATATCGAGATATCTCGATATTGCGCGGTAAAAAAATCTACAGCTCTTTTCCTATGATCTCGGCCAGAACACTGATGGTTGCTTCATTGCGTTTGTAGTACGTCCACTGACCAATGCGCCTGACTTCGACCAGGCCCACACGTTGCAGAGTCGCCAGATAACCCGACACCGTTGACTGAGACAGCCCGATGCCTTCTTGAATGCTGCTGACGCAGACCCCAACCGTGTGAACGTCGCCCTCGTCCTGCGCGGGGAAGTTCTTCACGGGATCCTTGAGCCCCTTCAGGATTTGAAGGCGGGTAGGGTTTGAGAGCGCTTTGAATATTTCGAGTAAGTCCATGCGCCGAGGATATCGAGATTTATCGATATGTCAATGCGATGTTCGATGAGATTTTTTGATGACGCGCCGAAGCACAAAATTTTCAGGGCAGAAGGTGGAGGAGTTGTGGATCAAGCGCGTCAGACCCTATTTCCAGCAGCGCGAGGGTGACCGGTAATTTGAAACGCCGCCGCCCGGCGCTGCCCGGATTCAAATACAGCCGATCGCCGCGCCATTCGATCAAGGGTTTGTGCGAGTGGCCGGTGATGATGATTCGGGTGTGGCTATCGAGCAGAGCGGGAACATCGGCGATGTCGTGGGTGAGCAGAGTTGGCCAGCCGTTGAGGTTGAGGGTGAGGTGGTCGGGGAGGTCGGTGGCCCAAGGCAGGTTCAAGTCGTTGTTGCCGCGCACGGCGTGAACCGGGGCGATTTGCGCCAGTTGGCTGAGGATGTCAGCGCTGCCGATGTCGCCGCCGTGGAGGATCAGTTCGACGCCTTCGATTGCGGTTAACGCTTCGGGGCGCAGGAGGCCGTGAGTGTCGGAAATGATGGCGATTTTCATGGAGGAGAGATTAGCAGGGTTGGTCTGGATGGCGGTGTTCAGCCGAAAATGCCAGAGTGCGCCTACGCCCCTTTAATGATCTGCCAAGGAACTTGCAATGCCCGCAGGAAAACGTGAAATGGCGCGCATCGAGCGCCGGCTGATCACCACGCTGACCGAAGCGTGCGAAACAGCAAAAAGTGAAATCAAAGGCTTCAGCTGGCTCACCCACACGGCTGACCTGACCGCGCTGGCTGAAACACTGAAAGTGATTTGGGTGTTCGAAACCCTGGCCGACAGAAAGCTCGCCGAGGTTGACGCAAAAGCACGGATCTTCGCACTGACGGCTATTGCGCTGGATGAAGCGGGTATTGAGCTGAAACTGACAGATCGCAATGTTCGCTTTGATTCTGAGCAGGAGTGCGAAAACGCTCAGGGCGGCGATTGGCAAAAGCGTTTGGCCAAAGGTCGATATAACGCGACCTTGTGAGCCACTTTTTTCACTGCTGTCACCGTCGCGCAGACAGCTGTTGCGGCGCCAGAAATGCATCGTGGAAATAGTTACGAAACGCCTGCATCGCCGGGCTGAATTCGCGTTCGCGATGCCAGGCCAACCCGACACTCATCGGCGTTACTTTGTCGGTGACGGTCAGGGTTTCAATGCGTTTGCCTTCCAGTGACCAGGGGCGGTGTACCAAATCCGAGAGGATTGCCACGCCGCTGCCATTGGCGACCATGCTGCGCACCGCTTCGACTGAACTGGTGCGCACTCGCACGTTGGGTTGCTGATGTGCCTGTTCCCAGTAGCGCTTGGCGCTATGTTCAGCTTCGTCGACGGTCAGCAGAATGTAGGGTTCTTTCGCAACGTCGGCGAGGCTGACTGCCGAGCGTTCGCACAGCGGATGGTGGCTGGGCAGCCATAACCGGCGTTCGGAGTTGAAGAGTATTTCCGAGACGATGTCCGGGTGGGTGAGGTTGGCGGTGAGCACCACGGCCATGTCAAAACGACCTTCCAGCAAGCCTTGTTCGATTGCTTGCCGCTCCTGTTCGTGGACTTCGATGGCCACGTCTGGATGCCAGTGCTCAAGCCGTTGCAGATGGTGTGGCAGGAAGTATCCGATCACCGTGTAACTCGCCGCCAGGCGCAATACACCGCTGGCGCGGATGTCCGGCAACGGGCTGTTCAATGCGTCATCGACGCTGCGCAAAATCACGTAAGCCCGATTCAAAAAGTGCCGACCGGCGTCGGTCAGGCTCATGCCTTGGGCCGAGCGCTGGAACAACAGCGTGCCGAGGATGCTTTCCAGTTCTTTGATCGCCGTCGTCACGGCCGACTGGGAAATATTCAAATGAATCGCGGCTTGGGAAATTTGCCCGATCTCGGCGGTGGCGACGAAATAACGGACTTGGCGCAGGGTCAGTGACATGGGTACTCCGAGTGACGGGGTATCTGTTTTTCAGAAGATACCCTATCTATTAATAGATCTTCCCAAGGGGGTAGCGGAAATCTAACTTGACCTGCATGAAGTCACAAGCGTCGGGAGCAGGTGTTATGCAGGCAGTAGATTTCAACTCTGACATGGGCGAAGGGTTTGGCCCGTGGACCATCGGCGATGGTGTCGATAATGAGCTGATGGGCTTTATCAGTTCGGCCAACATCGCCACCGGTTTTCATGCCGGCGACCCTTCAATCATGCGCCGCACCGTCGAGCAGGCCAAGCGTCTGGGCGTAGCCATCGGTGCGCATCCGGGGTTTCGCGACCTGGTCGGTTTTGGCCGTCGGCACATCAACGCGCCGGCCCAGGAACTGGTCGACGACATGCTCTATCAGTTGGGCGCCCTGCGTGAACTCGCCCGGGTTCAAGGCGTGGCCCTCCAGCACATCAAACCCCACGGCGCGCTCTACATGCACTTGGCGCGGGACGAGGAGGCCGCCCGTTTGCTGGTGGAAAATCTCCAGCGTCTGGAGCCGGAATTGCTGTTGTATTGCATGCCCGATTCGGTGATCTGGCGGGTTGCCACAGAGCTCGGCCAACCAGTGATTCGCGAGTTCTACGCCGACCGCGAATACGACCTCAGTGGCTCCATCGTGTTCACCCGCAACGTGCGGGCTTACGACCCGGCCCACGTCTCCGAACGCGTGCTGCGTGCTTGCCAGCAAGGCGTGGTGCGCACTGTCGAGGGCGAAGACCTCGCCATTGAGTTTGATTCCATCTGTTTGCACAGCGACACGCCGGGTGCTCTGGCGTTGGTCGAAGCCACGCGTCGCGCGCTGGATGGCGCGGGCATAACGGTTCGCGCACCGCGCTGAGACCTGACGCAAACACCTCGCACAGAGACGCGAGGGTTTGCCCAACGATTCACTTTTTGCCTGCCTTTCTACAACTATTCCAAAAGGAACAGACATGGCCGAACACACAGTCATCACCCCGTTGCCGGGAACCTTCTACCGCAAAGCCACCCCGGAATCGGCGAACTTCGTCGAGGTCGGCGCACAGGTCAGCGCTGACACGGTCATTGGCCTGATCGAGGTCATGAAGCAGTTCTCCGAACTGACCGCCGGGACGGCTGGTCGCCTCAGTGCCTTTTTGGTAGAAGACGGTGATCCGGTGGAACCGGGTCAAGTCGTCGCAACACTCGACGACGAGTGAGGGCGCGATCATGACTCAAACCATTCATAAACTGTTGGTCGCCAATCGTGGCGAAATCGCCGTGCGGATTATCCGCGCCGCCAAAGAACTGGGCATTCCCACCGTTGCTGCGTGCAGCGAGGCGGACGTCGATTCCCAGGCCGCGCGCATGGCCGATGAGATCCACATTCTTGGCCCGGCCCGTGCCGATAAAAGTTATCTCAACGTCGAGGCCTTGCTCGGCGCCCTGAAAGCCACGGGCGCCAATGCCGTGCATCCCGGCTACGGCTTCCTTTCAGAGAACGCCGATTTCGCCGAAGCGGTGGTGGCGGCTGGCGCCATTTTCGTCGGCCCAAGCGCGCAGACGATCCGGCGCATGGGCGATAAAGCCGAGGCGCGGCGTACCGCACAAGCCGCTGGCGTACCGGTGGTGCCGGGTTCGCCGGGTGAACTGTTTGACGTCGAGTCGGCACTCAAGGCTGCTGAGTCCGTGGGTTACCCGTTATTGATCAAAGCGTCGGCCGGTGGGGGCGGGCGCGGTATTCGTCTGGCGGAAAACGCCGAGCAACTGAGCGAAGAATTTCCCCGCTCCCAGCGCGAAGCCCAAGCGGCGTTTGGCAATGGCGCGGTGTATCTGGAGCGGTTTATCAACCGGGCCCGGCACATTGAAGTGCAGGTATTGGGCGACGGTCAGCACGCCGTGCATTTGTTTGAGCGCGAGTGCTCGCTGCAACGTCGGCGGCAGAAAATCTTCGAAGAAGCGCCGTCGCCAGTCCTCAACCAACAGCAACGGGACACCCTCTGCGAAAGCGCTGTGCGTCTGACCGAATCGTTGGGCTACAAGGGCGCCGGCACGCTGGAATACCTGTATGACGACGTCACTGGCGAGTTCTTCTTTATCGAGATGAATACGCGGATTCAGGTCGAGCACCCGGTCAGCGAACTGATCACCGGTATCGATCTGGTTCAAGCCATGTTACGCATCGCTGGCGGCGAGCCGCTGGGTTTCCAGCAAAGCGACATCCGACTCAACGGCGCCGCCCTGCAAATGCGCTTGAACGCTGAAGATCCGGCGCGGGATTTTTTCCCGAGTCCAGGTCTGGTCGAAGAACTGATCTGGCCGAGCGGCGAGGGCATTCGCGTCGATACGCATCTGTATCAAGGCTACCGGGTGCCGCCGTACTATGACTCGCTGCTGGCCAAACTGATTGTTCATGGTGCCGATCGCGCCGAAGCGCTGGCCCGCGCGCAAGTGGCGGTAGCGAACACCACGCTCACCGGCATGGCCAACACCTTGGCGTTGCACGCTGAATTGCTCGAGCAACCGTGGCTGCACAGCGCCGACTTTCACACCGGCACCCTGGAAACCTGGCTGGCCGAGCGCCGCAGCGGAGGTGAAGCATGAGTACGCCCATCCGATACAGCTTTGGCGCCGATGAGCATTTGTTTGCCGAAGTCAGTGACAGCATGTCTCTGGACGCGTTCTTCAAAGGTCTGGCCGTCACCCGCGCTGTGGAACGGCTGGCGCTGGATGGCGTGCTCGATATCTGCCTGGCTAACGCGTCATTCCAGATTCGTTTCGACCCGGATCGCATCGCCCCTCACACCTTGCTCGAAGCGGTAAAAATCGCCGAGGCCGGAGCTGTCGCCGAGCGCACATTGCAGACGCGGATTATCGAGATTCCGGTGCTCTACAACGATCCCTGGACTCACGAAACCCTGATGCGTTTTCGCGACCGTCATCAAGACCCGAGCGCCACGGATCTTGAATACGCTGCCCGCATCAACGGACTGGCCGACGTCGATGCCTTCATCGCGGCCCACAGCGGCGCGCCGTGGTTTGTCTCGATGGTCGGCTTCGTTGCCGGGCTGCCCTTCATGTTTCAGATGGTCGAGCGTGAGCGTCAGTTGCAGGTGCCCAAGTATCTGCGCCCGCGCACCGATACACCGAAATTGACCCTGGGCCACGGCGGTTGCTTTGGTTGCATTTATTCGGTGCGCGGCGCCGGCGGTTATCAGATGTTTGGCGTCACCCCCGCGCCGATCTACGACCCGCTACAACACCTCGCGTACCTGAAAGAACACATGGTGTTTTTCCGTCCAGGCGACATCGTGCAATTCAAGCCGATGGATCGAGAAGCCTACGACTCCGCGGTGGCAGAAGTGGACGCCGGAAGCTTTGATCTGCGGATTCGGCCGGTGGAATTTTCGCTGGACGCGTTCCTCGCCGACCCCGTTGGCTATCCCAAGTCGCTGCAGGAGGTATTGGCATGATCAAGGTTCTCAAACCCGGCCTCGCCACTTCGGTACAAGACTTGGGCCGCGAAGGTTATTACCATTTGGGCATTCCGCCGTCCGGCGCGCTTGATCAGTACGCCTTGAGTGTGGCCAACCAATTGGTCGGCAACTCACCCGGTTTGGCGGCACTGGAATGCACGCTGCTCGGGCCCGAGCTGGAGTTTCGACAGGACGCACTGGTGGCGGTCAGCGGCGCGCACATGACGCCCCGGGTCGATGGCGTGGAAATGCACCACGACACCGCCTTCACCGTGAAGGCCGGGCAAGTGCTGCGCTTTGACTTTCCCAAGGCGGGTGCCCGCGCGTACGTGGCGGTGGCCGGCGGCATTGATGTGCCGGTGGTACTCGGCAGTCGCTCCACCTATGCACTGGGCGCGCTCGGCGGTTTTCAGGGGCGACGTCTGATCGCGGGTGACGAATTGCCCGTCGGCATTGCCAGTGGCAAAAGCCGCGCCGGGGCCAGTTTGCCCATGGCGTTACGGCAATCACTGGGTGGCGAAATCACTCTGCGGGTGGTGCCCGGTTTGTACTACCACCGCTTGACTGAATCGGCGGCGAAGAGCTTTTTTGCCGAGCCGTGGACGGTCGGTTCGGAAGCCGACCGCATCGGCTATCGCTACAAGGGCGGCAGCGCGCTGAGCTTTCAGCCCCGCGAGCAGCCGTTCGGCGCCGGTTCCGATCCGTCGAACATCGTCGACAGTTGCTACCCGATCGGCTCGATTCAGGTGCCTGCCGGGCTCGAACCCATCGTATTGCACCGTGATGCGGTGTCCGGTGGCGGCTACGCGATGATTGGCACGGTGATCAGCGCCGACCTCGATCTGATCGGCCAGATGCAACCCAACCAGAAGGCCCGCTTTGTCGCGGTGACCCTCGAAGAGGCGCTGGAAGCGCGACGTTCCTATAAGAAAAAGCTCAGCTGCCTGAGCAAGCTGTTCCCTTCCTGATTCTGCCCGCCGTCAAGCGCGGGTCATGCCATACGGTACGCCAACGCCGCACTTCGGTGCGGTGACGGCTGCCCGCGCTTCAACCTTCGACTGGTTTTGGAGTTCACGCACATGGCTGCTTTATCGCAATCGAATCAAACCGGGCAAGATCCGGCGCATCATCCCGCTCCCGCCGAAGCGCGCATGGGTCGACTGTCCCTGACGATGGCTTGGTGGGCGGTGTGCAGTGCGATGTTTTACATCGTGGTGGGCGCTTCCGTGGCGTTGTCCTTCGGTGCGCGCAATGCGCTGATCGGCATGGTGCTGTCGGTGATCAGTTATGGCCTGATCAACAGCGTGCTCAGCCGCTATGCGATTCGCAGCGGTTTGTCGGTGGCGTTGTTTTCACGGTTGTTGTTCGGCAGCACCGGAGCTTGCCTGGCGACGCTGATTTTCTTCTCGACCGCGATCTATTACGCGGTGTTCGAAGGTTCGGTGATCGCTGTTGCGCTCAATCACCTGTACCCGGAACTGGTCTATCCGCTGGCCGCATTGGCGGTGGTTCTGTACAGCGTGCCGATGATCCTGGGCAGCGTGCAGCACTGGCTGGACAAGCTCAACGGCGTGTTGCTGCCGGTGTACCTCGGTGGATTGCTGGTCGCGGTCGGGCTATCCATCAGCCGTTATGGCTACCAGCCGCAATGGCTGGATTTCGGCCCGGCAACGCCTGATGCATTCGGCTGGTGGGATTGTTTTGTCGCCTACATGGGCGTCTGGGTGTTGATGCTGTTCACCTTCGACTATGCGCGTTTCGGCAAACCTGAAGACGCCAGATACCACGGCCGCTGGAACTTCGGCATGCCGTTCTACGCGGTGACATTTCTGCTCAACGGCGCGGCAGGCATTTATCTGGTCAGCAGCATTCCGCACGAAGGCGCGTTGAACGAAGTCTCGGTGGTGATGGCGATTTTGCAGTTGATGGGCTTGTGGGGATTGCTGTTTGTCTGGGCCACGCAAACCCGGATCAACACCGCCAATTACTACCTGGCGACGTTGAATATGCAGGCGTTCTTTGGTCGATTTGGCCTTCGCGGTTCGTACCTGATGTGGGCCGTAGCGGTGGGGGTGATCGTCTACGGCTTGATGCTGGCGGACGTGTTTGCCTACCTCCTCAAGGCGCTGGCCTATCAGGGGATTTTCGTCGTGGCCTGGGTGGGAGTGGCGTTGGCGCAAATTATCTACGGACGCAGTGACGTGGCAGCGCTCGATCGGGTGGGCGAGTTCAACCCGGTAGGCTTGACGGCCTGGTTTGGCGCGACAGCATTAGGTCTTGCGTTGATGTTTTCCGGCGGCGGCTTCAGCAGCTTTTCCGCGCCCGCTACGGTGATCGTTGCATTTACCTTGCACGCAGGGTTGTCCCATCGAAGCCGGTTGCGGTTAGCGTTGTCCGAGTAAAACGTTGCAGTCACTTATCCCGTGCCCGCCTGCTCTGACAAGGCAGAGCGGGCAGGGGCTAGCCTGTTATGACGCCCGGAAGGCGCAGGGGGAGGGCAACCCGTAATTTTCGACTAAGCTCGTTCGATCATTAAACACCAAGCGCTGTGCTGTACTCGCTCAGGGGATCGATATGAAAGCCGTACTCCACACGATCAAGCACGAAGTCATGAAGGCCATTCCGCCGACGGTATTTTTCTTCATCATTCTGCACATCGTCGCCCTCATCCGTACGCTGATGATGAAGGGCACAGGCGTTTCGCTGCCGGTCTCCACGTCAATCCTGATCGCGTCGCTGGTGCTCGGTAAATCCGTGCTGGTCGCGGACATGCTGCCGTTCATTAATCGCTTTCCGGAAAAGCCGCTGATCTGGAACGTCACCTGGAAAACGCTCATGTACGCGCTGGTGGCGCTGGTCGTTCATTATCTGGAGCGGCTGTATGAGTTCTGGAAAGAGGCACACAGCTTCATGGACGCGAACGCCACGTTGTGGACTTCGATGAACTGGCCACAATTCTGGGCAGTGCAGATTCTGCTGATTACTTTGATCTTCGTGTATTGCGTCTTTTCAGAACTGACCCGCGCATTGGGTCGTGATCGATTGAAGAGAATGTTCCTCGGCCCGCTGCCACCAGACATCAAAAAAGATTTGTAAGAAGGGAAGAGGCTAGGGCGTAGCGCCCTAGCCGATAGCAGAGGTTACTTTTTCTTCTTCGACGGTTTGTCGGCCTTCTCTGATTTCTTGGCCTTTTCAGGCTTGCTATCAGCTTTTTTGGTGGCTTTCTTATCGGCCTTCTTATCGGCTTTTTTCGGTTCGGCGTCTTTTTTCTTGTCTTTCTTATCGGAAGATTTCGAAAGCGCCGAGGCTGCCGCTGATTTCTTTTCCGGTGACGACTTCTTGTCCTTCAAGTCCTTGCTGGCCTTGGAAGCTTCACCTTTGCTTTTCTTCTCGTCTTTAGCCACGTTGATCACCTCTCGGAGCATGCCGGTATTGGCACATTGCCTGTGGGAATACTCACAAGCTGATCATTAGGCGAGTGCGTTCTGAAGCGGTTCAAATTTTATTGACGCGTCGCGACAGGCTGCCAGCAGGAGAAGATCAGGCGCTCAGTTTCAATGTTTGTGACTGTGTTTATTCTTGTGCTTGTGGTCATGACCGGAGTGATGGTCGTTATCGTCAGCCAGGTTATTGCCCACTGCACCGCCGGCTGCGCCGCCCAATCCCGCGCCGATCAGGCCACCTGTTGATCCGCCCAGACTGGCGCCAACGACCTGGCCACCCGCGGCGCCAATACCGCCGCCAATCGCCGCTTCAGTTTTCTTGCCGCTTTTTGCACTGATTGCACCCCCGGTCGCGCCGCCAACCCCTGCACCTATCAACGCGCCAGTGCTTCCCCCGACCGATTGACCGACAACACTTCCAAGCGCACCGCCGAGACCTCCGCCCAGTGCTGTGTTGGTGGTTTCACCGGCGACGGCGTAATGAGAAACAAACAGGCTTAATGCAACAACCGATAATGATTTGCGCATCGAACTCACCTCAAACTTTTCAAATGAGCAGGAAAGTTTGTTGGCCCGACCTGAGCAGGTCAATGCGCATTCGGCCGTGCATTAATCTGAGTCAAGCAATTGCCGGGTAGGGGTACCGTTTATCGCGTAAGCCGTCAGATTCGTAGTGCGAGTTTTCAAGATCGACGGGGTGCGTATTTCGAGTTTCAAGATGATTTTCTGTGGCAAAAGCGGTCGTTGATGAGTGACTGCTTTCGGCCAAAAGCGGACGTTCAGGAACTACTGCTTTCGGCCAGGAGCAGCCGCTCGGATGTGTCTATAAAACTAGGGGCGATTCATGGGTGGCAGCTATCTGTTCTCTGCGGAGGGCAGCTTTCGACCCACAGCTGACGCTCTGCAAACTCCAGGAAGGCCAGTGCGACTCACTTGTCGGCAAGCAGCCATTAGCAGCGTTTATGCTGGTTCGAAAAAATCCTACCTCTCGTATCTACCGGGCGTAGCTCATGTGGCAGGTCACTGCCTGGGCGGCAAGACACAATGCTTCCCCCGCACACACATCCAGTACCATAACATCTGCGAAGTTGTGCCAAGTTGACTTAAGCTGGACAGCGACCTGGCCAACGGATGAAATCTAATGTTGAGATGCAGGAATGCGTTCTAATGACTGAAAAAAATCGCTTCCACGAAACCTATACGCGAGCGGCAGGGGCAGTGGCTTATGTTGTCATCATCGACAAGAAGGGCGATGAAGGCATAGGCTCGGCTTTCCACATCGGCGATGGTGTTTTTGTTACCGCACGGCACGTGGTTGACGGCGTAACAATCAAAGAAATCGCAACCACTAAGTCAGCGCACCTGAGAGAGGGCGCAGAAGACAAAATGGTGCCTCCTCGGCTCCTAAAGATCGTTGACGGCCCGTACTTTGGTCGTGATGACCTTGATCTAGCGGTTTTTAAAGTTGACCTAGGTTCTACACCTTTACCATCAATCACTGTCAGCGATCACACCGACTACTCTCTGAGTGAGTACGACTTAGTCCTTTCAGATGTCCTCATAGTAGGTTATCCCCCGATCCCATTTACAACGGTACCCTGCCAAGTGGTCACTCTCGGTCAGATTAACGCCGTGGTGCGGGTATGGCATTCAACCGCTCTTCACTTCATTACCTCAGCGATGGCGCGTGGTGGGTTCAGTGGGGGGGTGGCACTTGATCAATCTGGATTGGCGTTAGCGCTCGTCACGGATAGCTTGACACAAGGTGATATGCCCGTGGAGACAGGGTATATGAGTTTACTATCGATTGAGCCAGCTGTGGACTTAGCGGCCGAGAAGTTCGGATTTAGTATTCATGGAAGCTATCCTGGCCGCTACAGTGACGCGTTATTCGCCGCCAATTTCTCGAACCCCTCTAGCAGATCGCTCAGCTCCTTCATCTATGATGCAGGCATCTACATCTATGATGACGACCGAGACGTCTACGTAGAAATTAACTGTTCAGATGAGGCAATGCTCTCCGAGGCTGTGTCTACATTCGATGCGGTCACGCCCCTATATCTCCAGGAAACTGAAGATAGTCCGGGTTTTTACATGCCAAAAGAAAATCCCCCAGCGGAGCTTTTGGTAAAAGCCGGCGAGGCAGTCGCCCACCTATTTGAAAGCGCTGGCTACAAGACAATGGCTGTGGAACGTAGCCAGTGGCAACTTAAATCCAAGCAATAGAAACTCAGGGCGAGCGACCGGTCGCTTTCCCAGCCTGACTTCATTGATGTGGGGAGCGCTCGATGTCGGGGAGCGCATGGCCGATGTGCTGGCTGAACGGCTGCTATTGGCCGATAGCTGCCGCTCACGAACGGCGGCTTTCGGCCAAAAGCGGACGTTCCGGTCTCGACCGTATGCCCTTCTGCAAGCTCACGCCGCGTGGATTCTATGTATATATATTGAAGATTGATTACCGCTGGATCACTAGGGACACAACGGCAACATGATCCACCAGCGCTACGGGGAGGTTCGGCGAGGACAACCCGGACGTTGTTGGTATGCTGCAGAGCGCATAAGACCTGTAGTCAGATGGGGGAGCGCTGTGAAATGATCGCAGCTATCGACTGATACTCCAAGCGAAGGGACTGCTTATGCCTGTGATGCATTTGTTCATAGATACAAATATCTTCTTGAATTTCTATACCTACCCCGACGACGACGACGGAGTCATAGATGAATTATTAGAGAATATCGATCCGAACAAGATAGTTTTGCATCTTCCAAAACAGGTAGAAAATGAGTTTGAGCGAAACCGAGAGTCAAAGCTTCATGGTGCTGTTACAGAATTCCAGAGTAGCAAGTTCCCTAATGCGGTTCCAAACCACATGCGAGGAACGGAGGCCGCGCGAAATTATCAGGATGCTATAAAAATTGCAGAGTCGGCAAAGAAGACTTTAATAGCGAACGCTACAGGTTTAGCGCTGCAGAATGACTTACCTGTCGACAAAAAAATAACCGAAATTTTTAATAAGTCACAAAAATACGGCGAGGATGATGCCACCTTTAAACTTGCGATTGAGCGCTCCCAACGAGGTAATCCTCCTGGCAAAGGAGAAAGCGTTGGCGACAGATACAATTGGGAAGTTTTACTTAAGCATGTACCAGCGGGAGATCTACATATCGTCTCCAAGGACGGTGACTATGCTTCACCTCTCGCAAACCTAGACAAAAGAACAGTCAAGGCCAAGCGCTACCTCTCCGAGGAGTGGTCAAAGAAAAAAGAAGATGGATCTCTCCATATCTATACAAATATCAAGTCCGTAATTGCACATTATAAGAAACTAGTACAACAGCCTGAGCTCCCAGAGCCGCCGCCAATGGAACTTGACGCACCGCCGCCTGCAATCCCAATCCCTGTTCCACCACCGCCTCCGCCACCGCCTCCTCCTCCGGTGCATGGAGTGGCAGCGGTCGGTGAACCACAGAGAGCGCCGGACCAATTACAAAGCCCAGAGTACTTAGCTGTTATTAGTCAGAAAAATGAAGCGATTGAATACCTAAAAGATAGTGGCAGCTTCTCTACAACTCATATGGCCATCTCTAAACTTGCCCAATATTTGGGGTATTTTGATGCGTCCGACGCCACTAAGCTTTTCAATGCAGCCTTAGAAAACGCTCAAGTGGGGTGGATAATTTCCGATGACGATGTTTATGACTTTTATGTGAAGCTAGCGAACGAGTTTCTAACAGCTGTTGAGCCTGATCTCGCAAGTCAAATTGTTGATCTGATGGGACTTGTGCCGGCCCCTCCGCCTCCGCCACCACCGCCACCGCCACCGCCACCCTTGCAATCGTAGAAGCGCCGCTTAATTCCTAAAATCCAGCAAGACGTACGGCCTGTCCCACGCTCAACTCAGAGCTGGGCCAGGCTAAGCGGCGCTGCACCTAGGCCGGCGAAATGCTATCCGAGGTGCGTGGTCTGTATCGACCGGATTCGACTTAAAAGGCCTGACAAAAATCTGATTAGCCAGGTCGCTCGGAGCGCCAAGGGTGGAGGTCATGCGTAAACCAGGATCGCACCTAGCGGTATGTATACTTCATGGAGCGCTTACGTTTATTCTTGGCTAGTTCAACGTGTGACCATGCGGATAAAAATCGCTCACTGGACGCCCAAAAGCTGCGCTTTTTTCTGTCGGTTAGCTCAAAGTTTGCGGTCAGCCTAGGTCGAGTTTTTAAGGAAGTCATATGAGAAAGCCAAGAATATTTATAGCTTCAGCGGTTGAGAGCTTGGATGTGGCTGATGCATTCAACGTAAACCTAGATCATCAGGCGGAGGTAACGGTTTGGAAGCATGGTTTTAACCTTTCTCAGAACACTATTGACTCTCTGGTAAAAATGGCGGAATCCGTCGATTTCGCAATTTTCATTTTTACACCAGATGATATTGCAGAAATCAGAGACCAAAAAAAGCATATCGTCCGAGATAATGTGCTTTTTGAACTTGGCCTATTTGTCGGTACTTTAGGTAAAGAACGATGCTTCATCGTTAAACCTAGAGACATCGAGTTGCATTTTCCGACTGATCTTTTGGGTCTTACACCCGCGGATTACAATGGTGAAAGGTCTGATGGAAATTTGGAGGCCGCTGTAAATCACCCATGCGTACTAATCAAGAAGGAAGTTGCAAATTTAAGCTTGCTTTCACAGGATCTAAATATTCAGAAAAAACCGCGCAGAAAGGCTGGATACAATTATAAACTTGGTGACGTGGAACATCGCCTTTTGGCAAAAGTTCTTGAAAGTTACGCTAGCTCACCGAATGGCGTATCTGTATGGAGCACATTCAACGATCTGAAAGGTGTTGAGCAAGGGATACTGAGTTTAGCAGCGATTAAGCTAGAAAGAGTAGGCTTTCTAGATAAGAGTATCGCTATCGATGAAGAATATAATGGCTCTGAATATTATGCGTTCTCAATAACTGCCGACGGGATAGATTATCTTCTTGAAAATGAGGAGCTGCTTCACAAGGCAAATAAAAAAGTAGATACAGTTGATTTCGACACAGATATTCCATTCTGATTTTATTTGCTAGCTTTTAGCTTTCGCGGATTGCTTCTACGGTAACGTAAAAACAATCCGTAGTGAGATGCATGTGAAAAAACGTTCACGCGCTAACCTGCGCGAGCTTAAGCGCGTCCCTCAGCTTAAAGATTATGTAAACAAGAAGAACCACGCTGTAGTTAAGTACTAACTAATGCAAAGACACATTCGGGCCTGAGGTAATAGTGTTGCGATGTCGTGAGATTCTGTCGGAGGTGCTCGATTATGTGACATGCCATGCGAGAAAATTTGGCGTTGAGATGGAGGAATTTTAATCCACTGTCACGACTCACCGGTGATGACCGTTAGCGAACGACCGCTTATGGCCGAAAGCAGCCAGTCGCTGACAGCCAAATTTGGCTGCCAGCTTTTCTTCCTGCCAAAGCGAACCTCGTTCTCAAGGTTGTTGCACCCCCGACGAGAGTTGCAATGGGTTCGCCTGCTGAACGCTACAAACACGCCTGCTTACATGGTTCTGCCGATGGCTTGCTCGTAGTAGGAAAGGAAATGCTGCCACTGCGACTCATCCCAGAAAGAATGCCGTCTGAGTTGAGGAATATCGTGACGCGCTGCGCCCATGGCCGTGGCGCGACCGCGAGATTTTTCCAGGTCGAGCAACGCCAGTTCGAAGTCGAAGTCTGCGTCGGTAATCGATGCCTTGATAAAGATGTGCTTGGAACGCATGCAACCGTGCTGCCATTTGCCTGAGTGCATCCGCGCCAGCATTTGCGCTAAACGTTCAAAAAGTCGCTGATGCTGCTCTGTCGTCAACATGCTTGCAGCGCCTTGGCTATACCAGGTATCCAGATCGATGAAGCCACCGAGGTCTTCGGTAACTAAAACACCTTGCCAAGTGCCTTGGACTTTTCTCGCACCGTAAAACACCGGCCGTGGCGCGTTCACGCCCAGTTCCTCGAGCCTGGAAAGGGCAATACCTTCGCGCAGAGCGGTGGGCCGTCCAGTGGGGTAGCGGAGACTGCGAAACAGGTGACCGGTCTGACGCTTCACGAAGAACGTCCTGTTATCGTGAACGATCAGTTGGACGCCGCTGGTGCCGCTCCGGCGCACATTCGGTGGTTCAACCCACGACCCCGACGTACCCCACCAGAATTCAAACTCATCGCGTGCCCGGCCCATTGTGTGCTCCATTTATTGTAGAAATCTGTTTGCTTGCGACGGTTGCATTATGGTCGCAATAGCACCTCAGTCTATTGGTGGACGTCAATAGTTCCCCGTCATTCGCAGATGTTAGTGCTTGGTTTTGGCTTTTACGCAACTACGTGGCGAATATGGGCAATGGGGGGATACTCACAAGTCTCAAGACATCACGGAAGGAGCTGCTTGAATGGAGTGCCTGATTCGAATCGCAATGAATGCGGACGCTGCCGCCATCAGCCGGATCATCATTGGCACGCTCCGCGAGTCCAATGCTCAGGACTATTCAGCCGAAATCATCAATCAAGTGGAGCTGAGCTTTTCTCCACAAGCGATTCTCTGTTTGATGACGCAGCGTCAGGTGTTCGTTGCCCTACTCGAAAGTCGTATTGTTGCAACGGCCAGTCTTGATCAGGACGTTGTTCGAAGTGTGTTTGTCGACCCGGCTTATCAAGGGAAGGGCATCGGGAGACAGCTGATGAAAAGCATTCAATCAAGCGCCATTGCTGAAGGGCGCAACTTGCTGCGTGTGCCTTCTTCGATTACGGCTGAGGGCTTTTATGCTTCGCTTGGCTTTATAAAAATCCGAGACGCATTTCACGAGTCCGAGCGCACGATCATCATGTCGAAGACGTTGGATGTGTAGCTTGACTGTATGAACTCAAATGAGGATCGGTATCACGGCTGAAAAGCTTTGAAGTGGCGACGGCAAGTCGCCACTGAACGGGGTTACTCAGTCCGTAACTTCAACCCTGTCCAACGCCCGGTTAACCGCCAATTCTCCAAGCATCACCACCTGCGCAATGCCCAGCAACGTCTTGCGAATCGGGCCATCTACCAACCCCGCGACATCGCCCAGCATGACGGAAGCTGAGGCCAGTGATTCGGATGCGTTAACCAGTAATGACTCGGTGTCCGTTTCCGGATTCACCAAAAACATCGTACTCGCCTGATACGGCGCAGCCATGATCGCCGCAGTCGGGTTGAGGTAATGATCGAGCGCACGTTCAGCCGCGTCGTGAAGCTTTCTTGAATCGAGCGATTCGTAAGGTGAGACCGAATCGGTTTGCGGTGGGTTTGGTGTTGGTTTGAACATTGATGAAACTCCACGTGTGTTTAGAGGAGCCATCACTCTCGCTACCAAACGAGGGGTGGCGGCCATACGAAGGTTGGTAGACCGGCCCACATGGAAAAAACCGGCGCGCCCGAAGACGCCCTGCGCATGGCCACCATCAAGCAGATGCGAGAAAGCATCCGCGTAAGGTGACGCAATACGCCATGTGAAGTAGCGGGCTACCAAACCCGATCACTGTGTTCAGTGACCGACCCACGATAGAATCCGCGCTCCAGGCGCACAAGCCGGCGGATTCTGGCGTAGTCGTAGGCAAAGGCGCAAGGTGTTGTAGCCTTTCGGGCGTAACGCTAAGTGTCCTTAAACACAACACGAAAAACGTTAAACACACTCCTACTCAGCCGCACCCACAACCCCGTCAAAGCGTCGTAATCTGCCCATTCCGATCCAGCTCATACACCTTGTTCCCCTGCAATTTCTCCTTCAGCCAACGCTCCGCTTTGCCCAGCGGACGTTGCCGCGCCCACAGCAGATCCACGCCAATCTGCCAGTCCGTATGCGGATACGCCGTGAGCTGCAACTCGACCAATTCGCCCTTGGCCAACTCTCGCTGAATCAGCTGCCGGGGCAGGGTGGCCCAGCCGAGTCCGGCGCGCACCATTTCCAGGAGTGCCAGATAACTTTCCGCTTGCCACAACTGCGTCGAGCGCAGGTATTCGCTGCTCGGCAGTTTGCTCGCGTGGGCGCTGAAGGCGAGGCGGCGGTGGACGTGCAGGTCGTCGAAGGTGACGTTGTCGAGTTGCGCCAGCGGGTGATCCGGGTGGCAGACGTGCAGCATGATCAGTTTGCCCAGTTGCTGGAACGCCAGTTCCTCAGGGTAGCCCGGTTGGGAAAAGGCGACGCCGAGTACGGCTTGGCCGCTGCTGACCAGTTCGCTGACGTCGCCGTGCACCGGGTGGCGGATGATCAGGTCAACGAAGGGGAAGGTCTGCTCGAAGGCTTTGAGTACCGGCATGATCGGGCCGTACGGTGTTTCGATTGCCAGTGTCAGGCTGGGTTCGACGTTGTCCGAGAGGCAGTCGGCGTGGGCTTCGAAGGTCATGCAGCGTTCGAGCACGGCTTCGGCCTGGATCAGCAGTTTGTGGCCGCTGGCGGTGAGGGTGGGGCTGCGGTTGCTGCGGTCGAACAGGTCGACGCCGAGATCGGTTTCGAGGTTGGCAATCGCCGCGCTGATGGTCGATTGCGTCTTGCCCAGCTTGCGCCCGGCGGCGGAGAACGAACCGCTTTTGACCACTTGGACGAACATCAACAGTTGATCGAGTGAGAAGCGCAAGCAGTGAACTCCCGGGTCGAAGAAGAGGGGTGAAACTGCGTCATCAATAACCGATTTCGCCGCGTTCGCGCCATCGAAAAAAGCGATGGTTGCTAATTTGTTTCATCGCTATAAACGTTCAACTATGGCCCCGCGTCAAACGATCTCCGGGGCGGTTCTACCCTTCAAACGCCCCTGAGAATGCCCGCGATCTCAACAGATGCCGCACCTTCAGGAGCGTGTGAAATGACCACACAACGCATTCATCCGGTGGACGAGGTTTTGCCGCTGCGACAGTTGTTCACGTTTGGCTTGCAGCATGTTTTGGTGATGTACGCGGGGGCGGTGGCGGTGCCGCTGATTCTCGGCAGTGCGATGGGGCTGACCTCGGCGCAGGTGGTGTTGCTGATCAACGCCAACCTGCTGACCTCCGGTGTGGCTACGTTGATTCAGACTTTGGGCTTCTGGAAATTCGGCGCGCGACTTCCGCTGATTCAGGGCTGCTCGTTTATTGCGCTGGCGCCGATGATCATGATCGGCAAGGAGTTCGGGCTAAGTCAGATATTCGGTGCGGTGATCGCGGCGGGGTTTATTACCATCGCGCTGGCGCCGGTGTTCAGCCGATTGCTGCGCTTCTTTCCGCCGGTGGTGATTGGCAGTTTGATCACCATTATCGGTATCTCGCTGATGCCAGCGGCGGCGATCTGGTTGGGCGGTGGCAATCCCGATTCAGCGGATTTCGGCAACCCCGCCAATCTGTTGCTGGGCCTGGCCACGGTCAGCGTGACGCTGGTGATCTACGCCAAATTCACGGGGTTCCTCGGCAACCTCAGCGTGCTGATCGGCTTGTTCGTCGGCAGCCTGATCGCGGCGGCGTGCGGCATGACCCACTTCAGTAAGGTGAGCGAAGCGGCGTGGTTTGAGCTGAGTGCGCCGATGGCATTTGGTGCGCCGGAATTCTCGCCGGTGCCGATTCTGATCATGACCCTGGCGATGCTGGTGATTATGGCCGAGACCACCGGCAACTGCCTGGCGATCGGCAAATTGACCGGCAAACCAACCACACAGCAGACCCTCGGCAACGCGTTCCGCGCCGATGGGTTGTCGACCATGCTCGGCGGCTTGTTCAACAGTTTTCCGTACAACGCCTTCACGCAAAACACCGGTTTGATTGCGCTTTCCAACGTGAAGAGCCGCTTCGTCGTCGCGGCGGCCGGGGCAATCATGGTGCTGATGGGCTTGTTCCCGAAGCTCGGCGCGTTGATCGCGGCGGTGCCGACTCCGGTGCTCGGTGGCTGCGCGATCGTGATGTTCGGCATGACCACGGTGGCCGGTATTCAAGAGCTGTCGCGGGTGCAATTCGAGGGCACTCGCAACGGCATCATCGTCGCCGTGTCAGTGAGTGTCGGCGTGCTGCCGATGTCTTTTCCGGCGCTGTTCGAACACGTCGGCCCGACGCTGAAACTGGTGCTCGACAGCGGCATTTTCCTCGGTGCGATCACCGCCATCGTGCTCAATATTCTGCTCAACAATGAAAAAAAATCGACCGAAACCATCGGCGCTGCATCGGCTGAATTGGCCGACTGACTTTTGTTTTCCACTGCCCAGGAGTTACCCATGAATCAATTCACTCAGCTCATTCCAGCAGGCGTCAGCGATCTCGATCTGGCGTTGCTGCGCCAGACCATCGCCTTGTCCGAGGCATCGAAACAGCGTGGCCGCCACCCGTTTGCCGCGTTGGTCGCCGACCGCAACGGCAAAGTGATCGTCGAAGCGGGGAACAACTCGATGCCGCCGGAAGGCGATCCGACTCAGCATGCAGAACTGGTTGCGGCGGCTGCGGCGGCCAAATTGCTGACGCCGCAAGAGCTGGAACTGTGCACGCTGTACACCAGCGCGGAACCTTGCTGCATGTGCGCTGGCGCGGTGTATTGGACGGGCATCGGCCGTGTGGTTTATGCATTGTCGGAGCACGCGTTATTGGGACTGACGGGTGACCATCCGGAGAACCCGACGTTCTCGCTGCCGTGCCGCGAAGTGTTTGCCAAGGGGCAGCGCAAGGTCAGTGTGTTCGGGCCGATGCTGGAGGGAGAGGCGGCCGAGCCACATAAAGGGTTCTGGTCTTAACGTTTGAACACTGCATTCCCGATGGGAATGCAGTGCATGAAATCATTGAATTTCTCTTGTCACCCTGGCCGGCGTAATTTGCTGAAAAAGGACATGGAGACCTGCCAGTGAAATCATCCTCAGCTGAAAAATTCGATAACTCCCGCGCCAGTGAATACGCGAAGCAAAGCCGCATCGCTTTGGCCGGTTATGACGCCTGCCATGATCTGGCGGCGTGCATGCTGGCCGCCAGTCTTGGCCAATCACGCCCGGCGAAAATTCTGGTGGTCGGCGCTGGCGGTACCGCACAGGAAATCATTGCCATGGCGGCACTGGAGCCGGACTGGCATTTCACTGCAGTCGATCCTTCCGAGCCGATGCTGGACGCCGCCGTGCAACAGCTACAGGCCAATGATTTTCTGCACAGAACGGAGGTGCATCTCGGTGAGATCAATGACTTGCCGGCGGATCAAACCTTCGATGCCGCGACTCTCATCGGCGTGCTTCATCACCTCAATGGCGACGAACCCAAACGCGAGATTCTGCAATCCATCCAAGCGCGGCTGAAACCCGGCGCGCCGCTGATTCTGGCGGGTAATCATTACGCCTATGCGAGCCAACCGTTGTTGCTAGAGGCATGGGGCCAGCGCTGGCGGCAGCAGGGCGCGAGTACCGATGAGGTGCAAGCAAAACTCGGAAAAATTCTGCAGGGGGCCGATCCGCCGCATTCCGAGGTAGCGGTTCAGACATTGCTGCATGAGGCAGGATTTGGCGAAGCAACGCGGTTTTTCAGCAGTCTTTTCTGGGGTGCCTGGCTGACGTGTAAGGCGGTTTGAGTGCAGTTTTTGCGTGGCGCAGCGGCTGATCTATAGTCACTGAACCGGCCACCGGACTCGGCCAGGACGACCCGCAGGAGCGCGAGAATTGATCACTCGACTGCAAGCCCTCAAGTTGATGCAACTGGTCATCGCCTTGCCGGCCTATACCGTGCCCACCTGCACGACGATCGCCGCAACACTGTTTTTGGTCTTCGCTGTGCCGTTCAGCTTTGTCACTTCGCTGCCGCCGAGCGCTTTTCTACAGACACTGCCGTGGGTGACGCTGTTGCTGTTTATGCAGTGGGCCTGCTGGAGCATTTTTGCTGACGTGCTGGAAGACATTCCGAGCGTGCGGCATTTGACGTTATTGGTGTTTGGACTGTTGCTGACGCTGTTCTTCGGCGCGTTCGCCTGGTGGCTGTTTGACGATCACATTCTTGGACTGATGTGCGGCTCGCAGGGGATGGCGGCGAGTGTGCTGTTGGTGATCAATCTGCTGCGTAAACGGTTTCAGGCGGGTCAGCCCTGAATCCCTGACATCACGATATTCGCTTCAATCTTCTTGCCCATGCTGATGCGCGGTTCGATCAAATAACCCAACGCTTCATAAAAAGCCGCCACGCTCGCATTGGCGCTGATGATCTGCAGATTGATCTTCATGCAACCGCGCGCCATCAACGCGTTCTCGGCGTTGTTTGAATAGTTGGCAATGACGTCCATGGCGGGGCTCTTGAGTTGAATAAGCTGACGCTAGCGCTCTGTGGTTTGTGTGTCCAGGGGGCTTCAGATTGGATGGATGACAAATTTATCTGCAAAAAGCCGCATACATCATTGATGTCCACCTACGCTAAGACCGTTCAGGCCATTGCGATCGTCGTGCAGCAGCGATCGCAGGCTTGCGATTGCAACCCATTGGTACAGGCGGAACCTGACCTGAGTGGTTTATTTCCTGGAAACCCCGGAAATCAACGATCAAGTCCGTAGAGCCGCTTGAAATCCGGCGCAGTGAGATGACCCCAGACCAGATTTACTCGCATATCCGTATCGTCCTCAGCATCATCCTGGGGCTGGGTATAACGACGTTACTCAAGGGGATCGCTTCGATCATCGAACACCCGCGCCAATTTGGATGGTCGTGGATACACATGAGCTGGGTGGTCTGGGCGCTCATTTCAATCATGACGTTCTGGTGGTGGGAGTTTCGTCTTACGCAGGTGCCGGTGTGGACGTTCGAGTCCTACTTTTTCATTGTTTGCTATTGCGCCCTTTATTTCATGGTGTCGACGATGCTGTTTCCGTCAGACGTGAGAGAGTTCGGCAGCTACGAAAACTACCTGCTCGAGCGACGTGCCTGGTTCTTCGGGCTCATCGCGCTCATCACGGCCATGGATCTCATCGACACCTCCCTCAAGGGCAACGCCCGCTGGCATACGCTCGGAGCGGCGTATACCGCCCACACCGTCATCATGCTCGGCATCGTGTTGATTGGCATCACACAGAAACGGCGTCGAGTACAACTGACACTCGCGCTGTTTACCCTGATCTATCAGGTCGGCTACTTTGTCGTGGAGTACTTCACTCTTTTAGCGGATTGAGTGTTAAGAACAGCCGTAGTTGCTCAATGGGATTCTTCCCTGACCGAGCCGATTGGAGTGATGTTTCTGGCCGAATTGCTAGCGGCGACAATGCCCCAAAACATCCGCCACCATTTCATCCGCACCACGCACCCCATCAACCCGTAAAACCGGAATCGTTTGCCCGCTTAACCACGCCTCATGCCACGCTCGATTACGCCCTGAAAAATTCGGATCTTCATACTGCGAAGCCCATTCTCGGAAAGCCACATGTATCTCATGCATGTCGCCCCCTGGGGCGATCCGGTCGCCAAATCGCTCCCTTTCACGCGCGGCCAGACGCTCAAGGCGAACAGGCGTTGGTGTCACAATGAAGACGATCAAATCAGCGTGGGTGATCAGCGCATCGCCCCAGCCCATACAAGAGCCGGTCAGCACCCAGTTGTCGGCGCCCAGCTCCTGCTGCATCAACGAAACGCGTTCTTCAGGCGGCCGCTTTGTTGTGAATGGCGGGTTGGTGGGCGCCCAGTAAAAATCATCGACATCGACATGTTTTAAATCGAGCGAGGGCGCGAGGTTGGCACCCAAGGTCGACACGCCCGCGCACGAAGCACCTGTAATGTAGATCCGCAATTTTTCCTCCGTGAATACTGTTCGATAGTCCGTCTTATCCAGCCATGCGGCGGCTGACGGCGAGCAGGATATCAGGGTAGCGCGGCTTGAATCCTCGATGAATTTGGAAAGTAGCTAAGCAAGTTAGCTATAGGTTAACGTCCCCGACTCGTCACGATCAGCCCTGAATTCCGGACAGGATTACGCATGAGCGCACCCTCAACGCCAGTCGGAGATCCACGCAGCCTGCAAATTGCCAGCGATGTCGTCGGCCAGCAGTTACAACAAATCGCCATTCTGACGCGCAACGATGTGCGCGGCGCCGGTCGTACGGTGGTTCAGCGCATGGGCATTGAGGCGCTGATCCGGGCGAACTGAGTCGTCACGACGATCATGCCCAAGCGTTCGCGGCCTACGAAAAACTGATGCGCCCCTACGTCAATCAGGCGCAAAACGTGCCCAAGTTCGCGCCCCGACTGGCCTCGCCACATTCGCGGCTTGGCATCGGCCTCGGTCACGCGGTATTAAGGCTGGCCACCGCACCGGGTTTCAAGACGGTATTTGGCAAAATTCTTTCACCGAAAGCAGACGCGATCGAGCTGCCGCGTTATGAAGGTCAACAAGGCGCGTAGCGTCTACTTCGATATAGATTCAATGGATGGTATACGAGCATATGGACATGAAATCAGTCTTCATCGCTGCGCTGAGCGTTTTATCGCTGGCTCAAACATCGCCGTCTCTGGCGGACAACAGCAACGGAAAAAACCTCTTCGTGCAGCGCTGCGCGATGTGTCACGGCGCTGATATCAAAGGTACAGGGCCGCTGGCACATAAAAGCAATCCGCCGACGCCGGATCTGACAACAGCCGCTTTCAAGCAACGGCTGAGCGATTACCCGGGCGTCATTGTGTCGTCGATCATCCTTCGGCCAAACGGTGATTTGATCCCGAGAACGTTGCGCGAGAACGGTGTGAAGGTGCCGCCGCATGCCTGGAGTGTTAAGGATTTTCGCGATTTGAATCAGTACATGAAAAGTGTCATTTCAAAACGTTGAGGGCTGCGGATCAGGGCCTGCTGCGCGCAGCCCAAACATTCAGTGACCACCTCGGCAGACTTGCGTTATCTTCCCTGCGACTCACCTGCAAAGGGTGATTCCCACAAGTAAGGATGCTTTATGACTCAACTGCCGCAACGCCTCAATCTGTTCGCGCTGAGCTTGATGGGTGCGCTGGCCACCACCTGTGTTCTGGCCCCGCAAAGTTTCGCGAGCGAAGGCTCCGTCAGCGGCCCGGTCGCCAACACCAAGGTCACCGAGCCATACGTGCGCATGATGGCCCGTGAGGCGTATTTCTGGGGTTGGCCGATGGCCAATATTTTCAACCGTCGCCAAGCGTTCAAGGATCTCCCTGAACCTGGCTTGATGGGCGGAATTGTTCCGGTGGCGCCGATCAATCGACTGTCGATGCTCAGCGATTACATCGATCCGGCCGAGCGCCTGGTGGCGTGTCCGAATCAGGACGTGGTCTACGGCGCGGGCAGCATCGCGCTGGATCTGGAACCGGTGGTGTTGCAGGTGCCGGATTTCGGCAGCCGTTTCTGGGTGTACCAAGTGGTGGATTTGCGTTCTGACAGCTTTGCCGAGCTCGGCAAAATGTATGACACCAAACCCGGTTTCTACCTGCTGGTGGGCCCTGACTGGAAGGGCGAAGTCCCGGCCGGGATCACCAAGGTCTTCCGCTCGCGCACCAACACCGGATTCGTGATTCCCCGGGTGTTCCAGGACGATAGCGCTGTCGATCGCGCGGCCATTCAGCCATCGTTGTCGGGCGTCGACATGTACCCGCTGTCGCAATTCGACGGTAAGGTCAAACACCGCGATTGGGCAAAACTGCCGAAATTCCCGGCGCAGGCCGCCGGCAGTGGCGAAACCAAATGGGTGATGCCAGAGAAGTTCTTCGACGAGTTGCCCGCGCTGCTCAAGGACGCTAAACCGCTGCCGGGCGAAGAAGCTCGCTACGCACAAATGGCCGCACTGGCCGCCATTGCCAAGGCCGATCCTCAGCTCAAAGCCGCGATGATCGATGAAGCGAAAAAAACCGACAGCGAAGTGATCGACCCGCTGTTGCAGTTCCGTAACTACGGCCTGCAATTGCCGGACCACTGGAGCACCATCAGCAACGGCGCGGCGTTCGGCACCGACTATTTCAGCCGTACAGCGGTCGCGCGCTCGAACATCTTCGTCAACCAACAGAAAGAAACCAAGTACTTCTATCAGGATCTGGACAAGACCGGCACGCGCCTCAACGGGCAGAACGGCTACACCGTGACCTTCGCCAAAGGGCAACTGCCACCGGTCAAAGGCTTCTGGTCGCTGACCCTGTACAACGAACAACACTTCTTCTCGCCGAACGACCTCAAGCGCTATTCCATCGGCACCAAAAACAAATCCCTGCAAGCCAATGCTGACGGCTCGCTAACGATTTACGTGCAGAGCGACTCGCCGGGCAAAGATAAAGAAAGCAACTGGCTGCCGACGCCTGAAGGTGCGGATTTCTCGCTCTACATTCGCGCGTACTGGCCTGAGCCGGCTGCGCTGAACGGCCAATGGGTGCCGCCCGCTGTTGTCAAAGCCAATTGAACGAGACAAGGACGTTTACGATGAACACGTTTGCAAAATCACTGACAGCGCTGAGCCTGGCCGTATCGATCAGCGCCAGCGCCCACGCCGCCAGCCATTACCAGCAATTGGCCGACCTGCCGTTCGCTGGCGGTTACCCGACGCTCGAAGGCGTGGCGCAACTGCAAAACGAATTGCTCTTCCAGCGCGCCGTGCAGTCGTACATCTGGGCTCTCCCGGCGTTGAACATGTACGCCATGAAAGAGGGCTCGGAGAAAGCTTTCGGCGCCGGTTACAACGTGCTGCCGATCTGGAAGGATCGCCTCAACGCCAAGACCCGCGTGACCACGCCCAACTCCGACGTGATCTACGCCATGGGCTATCTGGATCTCAAGCAGGACGGCCCGATGGTGATCGAAGTGCCGCCGGGTTTGCAGGGCATTCTGGATGACTTCTTCCAGCGGCCGATTTGCTCCGAGGGCCAGATTGAGGGTCGCCAGTGGTGTGGCGATGTCGGTCTGCCGGGGCCGGACAAAGGGCAGGGCGCCAAATATCTGGTGCTGCCGCCGGATTTCAAGGGCGAGGTACCGCCGGGCTATCTGACGTATCGCTCGCGAACGTACGGCGTGTTCGTGTTCTGGCGTGGCTTCTTCAAAGATCCGAAACAGCTCGATGCGCCGGTCGCGGTCATGGAGAAAACCCGCATCTATCCGTTGGGTAAACAGGCCGCGGCCAAAGCGATGGTGTTCCCCAACGCCTCGAACACCCCGGTCAACATGCTGTACCCCACCGATGGCAGCGCTTTCGACATGCTGTCGCGGTTTATCGAACACGAATACGTCGACCCGCAGGACATGGAAATGCGTGGCGTGCTCGCCGCACTGGGCATCATCAAGGGCAAGCCGTTCCAGCCCGACAAGGCCAGCCGTGACCTGCTCGACAAAGCGGCGAAAACCGCCAGCAAGATCGGCCATGCGATCTCTTACACGCCGCAGACGATTGTCGCCAACGGCACGTGGTACCCGGATCGCAAGTGGCTGAATGTATTCCCCGGCAACGCGACGTTTACCGCCGACACGTTCAACTACATCGACCCGCGCACCGGCTTCTTCACCAACGCCTATTCCGCCAGCCCGGGCATGGCCGTGAACATGGAAAACGTCGGCGCCAAGTACCCGGCCACGTTCGTCGATGCCAAAGGTGAATTCCTTTCCGGCAGCAACAGCTACACGTTGAACCTGCCCAAAGGTATCCCCGCAGCCTTGTTCTGGTCGGTCACCGCGTACGACTCGATCACCGCGTCCGGCCTGGACAACGGCCAGCCGTTTCCATCGATCAATACTATGGACAAACCGGTCGCCAATGCCGATGATTCGATCGATGTGCATTTCGGCCCGGACTCGCCCGGCGCCGGTAAAAACTGGATCAAAACCCTGCCGGGCGAAGGCTACTTCGTGATTCTGCGCCTGTACGGCCCGACCAAAGCGTTCTTCGACAAAGTGTGGAAGCCAGGGGATTTGCACAAGCAATGATTTGAGAGGTTCTTGAGCGGCATGGGAGCCTCAGCGTCCTCATGCCCTCAATACGCTTGCCGACGGCGCCCGTCGCAATGGAAACTTGATCCCCGCAACGTCGCAAGAAATCGTTGAACAGGACACCCCGGTGATCAGAAACATTACGGACATGGATTTACGCCTGCTGCGGATTTTCGCCATCGTGGTGAAGTGCGGTGGTTTCACCGCTGCGCAAGCTGAGCTGAACATGAGTCAGTCGAACATCAGCACGCATATTTCCAGTCTGGAAAAACGTTTGGGCTACCGGATTTGCGAGCGCGGCAAGGGCGGCTTTCGCTTGACCGAAAAAGGTCAGCGGATTCTCAAGGCGTCAGCGGCGCTGTTTGGTGCGGTGGATGCCTTCCGTGATGAGGCGCAGGATTTATCCGGGCGTCTGGTGGGGGATCTGTATCTGGGGCTGGCGGACAATATCGCGACCCTGCCGACCGCGCGCATCGACGCGGCCATTGCACGGTTTTATCAGCGCGAACACGACATGCACCTGCATATCTTCGTGAACTCGCCGATAGAGCTCGAACGCGCGGTGATCGACGGGCAACTGGACGTCGCCATTTCCTATTTCAGCCGTCCGCTACCGACCTTGAATTACCAACCGCTGTACAGCGAGGAGATCGGTATCTTCTGCGGGCAGGCGCATCCGCTGTTCGCCGTCGAGGCGCCGACGCTGGAACAGCTCAAGGCCAGTGACTGGATTTGCCATGGTTTCTTGCCGGCCGATCAGGTGCTGCCCATTGCGCCGGATCGCGCCTCAGCCACCGCGCACCACATGGAGGCGGTGGCCCACGGCGTGCTCGCCGGGACGCATCTGGGCTATTTGCCTGCGCACTACGCGCGGCCATGGTTACAGAGCGGCAAGATGCGCGCGCTGCACCCGCAGACGCTGCGTTATGACGTGCAGCACAGCATGATCACCCACGTCGGGCACCCGCAAAGCGAGGCTGTGCGTGCCTTTATCGCAGATCTGCTGGCTGAGCACGGTTTGTGAGTTTTATCTCGGCAGCACGCCTTGCACGGCGTTGCGGAAGATTTGCGTGTAGTCGGCGGCACTGAGGACACAGGCGTTGGTGTCGGATGAAGAAACATCGGCCAGCGCCTGTTCGCCGACCCAATCCGCCGCGTCGGTGTCCAGACCTATCTCGCCCAGACTGTGGGCAATGCCCAACTGCTCGCGCAGCTGCAAGACCCAATCGAGAAAACCGTCGAAATCAGGCTGCGGCAACTCCAGATAGCGGGCCAGTCGCGCGATGTCCTGGCTGATTGCCTGACGGTTGGCGACCAACACGTAGGGCAGCAGGATCGCATTCAGCAACCCGTGGTGTTTGTGATAACGCGCGCCCAGCGGATGGGCGAGGGCATGCACGCCGCCCAAACCTTTCTGAAATGCCACCGCGGCCATGGCCGAAGCGATCAACATGCCTTCGCGGGCAACCATGTTCTGGCCATCGCGATGTGCGTTGCACAAGTGCTGCTGAATCAAACGAATACCTTCCACCGCGACACCGGAGGACATCGGGTGATACAGCGGCGAGCAGAAAGCTTCGATGTGATGGGTCAACGCGTCCATGCCGGTGGCGGCGGTCAGTGCGGCGGGCAGGCCACGGGTCAGCACCGGGTCGAGGATCACGCAGGCCGGCAGTAATTCCGGGTGGCTGACCACACGCTTGATGTTTTCTTCGCTGAGGGTCAACACCGCTTCGCGACCAAGCTCCGAACCCGTGCCCGCCGTGGTGGGCAGCGCGATCAGACGTGGCAGATCGAGGTGCGGAAAGTCCGCCAATGTTGGATAGCTGGCTATGACATTCGACCATTGATATTGCTCGAGGCCTTGATCATCGACGGATGCCAGGCTGATGCCCTTGGCGGCGTCCATCGCGCTGCCGCCGCCCAGAGCAATCAGCGAATCATGCCGGCCAGCCTTGAAAGCGGCCACGCCTCGGGCGACGTCATTCAGGTTCGGGTTGCTGTCGATGTCGCTGAACACCGCGAAGGCAATATCGGCGTGCTGCAAATGCGCTTTGATCAGCGCCATAGGTTCCAGCGCGAGCATCCCCGGATCGGTGACCAGCAGCGGATTGCGCATTCCCAACAGTTTGCAGCGTTCGGCCAACACATCCAGCGCGCCGGGCCCGCAGAAAATTTCGGTGGGGTAATTCCAGTAATGAAGAGAAGACATCTGAACTCCAGATTCGCGGGGCGCAAGGGCCCCGCATGACAAGGCGGGGGGTTATTCGGTGCGCAGTTGCAGGCTGCTGCGCAGATAAGGCTTGGCGCGGAACAGGTAGATCAGGCCCAGCAGCGCGAGGATCGAGAACACCAGAATCACCGCCCACACCTGAAACCATGGCGCACCCGGTGGCGCCAGCGACTCCCGTGGCCAAGCGACGTTGATGCTTTCAAACACCAGCCAGAAGAACGCCGCAAGATTGACCGGCAGACCCCAGCGACCAAGGCTGAAAGTCCCGGGCTCGGGTTTCCATTGGCCGCGCAGACGGGCGAGCAGGGCGCAGCTGACGACAATCAGGAACACCATGAAAAAGCCGCCGCTGCCGAAAGCGATCAACGTGCCAACCGCCGTTGCGTTGAGGCCGAGCGCCAGACCGAGACTGGCGAAACAGGTGCTGAAAACCATCGCCGCGAAAGGCACTTTGCGCTTGTCGACTTTGCGCAACAGGGCCGACGCCGGGAGCATCGAGTCTCGCGCCATGCCGAACACGGCGCGACCGATGTAGGTCTGCACCGAGACGATGCACGCGATGAACGCCACCAACACGATGCCCACGAAAGGTCGTTCCGACCAGCTACCGAAGGCATCAACGACAGCAGGTGTCACCGGGTCGACGATTTGCCCGGAGACCATGCCTGCGGTTTCGGTAAACGACAGCGTCACGGCGAATGCGGTGAGCATGACGGTGAGGCCGACCAGAATCATCGAGCGCAAAATCGCCCGCGGCGTCGACGTCCGCGCATCGGCAGTTTCTTCGGACACCTGCGAGCAGGCGTCGAACCCGAGGAAGGCCCAGCCACCGACCGCCATCGCCGTCAGAAAACCCGGCAGGTACGAGCCGTCGCCACCCTGACTGGAGGTCAGTCCTTCAAACACCAGCGACAGCGAATGGTTACGGAAGAACAACAGCAACAACACGCCGATGCCGATGGAGGCGATCGCCTCGGCAATGATCCCGGCGTTGACGAAGTACTTCAGCGGATTGATGCCGAACAGGTTCACCCCCAAACCGAGCAGCAACAGCACGGCGCCGCTGAACACTTGAGCATTCGCCGATGGCGGCGCGCCGGTAAAAAACAGCCACAACCAGAAACCGCCCAAGTAAGCGACAGTGGTCAAGGAAGCCAATGCCGAGGCCAGATACATGAACCCGGTGAACCACGCCCAGCGATCGCCCGCCAGTCGCCGAACCCATTGATAGCAACCGCCGGCGAGCGGGTATTGCGAGGCCAGTTCGGCATACACCAGCGCCACCAGAAACTGCAGCGCCAGGCACAGCGGAACGATCCAGACCCAGGACGGCCCGGCGTTCATCGCGCCCAATGACATCACCGAATAAATGCCCACCACCGGCGAAACGGTAGCGAACCCGACAGAAAATGAAGACCACAATGACAGACCGCGATGCAGTTCCTGGGCATAGCCTTGGCTGTGCAGCAACGATTCGTCGGCGTTTGGGCGGGAAAGAGGCGAGGTCATTGTCGGCCTCCCAGTGAAGCGCTGGCGCTGGAGAGCGCGCAATGACAGGCACGGCAGCGTGCGAGCAGGGCGGACATAAGAAATTCCTTGGTCGGCAGACACATTATTTTTAGGATCGCCTTGTCTCAGGCGTACCGACGAAACGGCCTCCTTCATGAGGAGTGAAGGGAGCTTAAGCCAGGCAAACATCGATAAAAATTCATATGTTTGTAGGCTGGGTTCTGGAATTTCATATGTTTGGAGAAGGGAGCAGAGAAGAACGACTGACCGTGATCAGCCGTCGTTGATTGGCAAAGCGCAGGCTAGCCCCATTGCGTGCTGGAAAGCCCATAACATTTGCACATCGCAGGCACTCCAGACAGATCCAGTTCGGCGTCATACAAATGCGTTGCGCCCAGCTTGAGCATGGCGTTTTGCGAACGAAGATTATTAGGCGCGACGTGGAAGTAGACGGTGTCATACGCCTTGAACGCATGCTCCAGCATCAATCGCTTAAGCTCGCGATTGGCCGGCCCGCCCCATTTCGCCCGCGTCAGAAAGGTGTAACCGATGGCGATTGCGTCAGGCTGGTCGGGCGGTGAGTAGTAGCTCGACATGCCGACGATCTGCCCGGAGGCAATCTCGATCACGGCGAGGGCTTTGCCACTGGCCAGACGCGCGGCGAAGTAGGGCGCGAAGACCTGTCGTTGATAGCGATCCGTGGCCGGGTGGCCGGCCCAGATCAGCGGGTCACTCGCCGCCAGCAGCATGCCTTCAAAATCACTGTCGGCGAGTGGTCGCAGTTGCAGCGTGTTCCCGCTTAAATCGGGTTGGTTATCAAAGTCGCGCACTGGACGGGTTTCCTTGTCAGGTGAGTCCTGAGAAAGAAACCAGTCTAGGGCGACCGTCGTTCAAGGAAAGATCCAATGCACGGATTTTTCATGGAGCCATCGCTACCGGCTTAACGCTGGTAACGATTACCCGGCCGCTGCAATCCCAGATGATCCCGCAGCGTGCTGCCGCTGTACTCAGTGCGGAACAACCCGCGCTGTTGCAGCAACGGCACCACGCCGTCAACGAAGTCATCCAGACCTTCCGGCAGGAACGGCGGCATGATGTTGAAGCCGTCGGCAGCCTGGCCGACGAACCATTCTTCAAGAGTGTCGGCGATGGTTTTCGGCGTGCCGATCACGGTGTGATGGCCGCGCGCGCCGGCGACTTTCAGGTACAACTGGCGAATTGTCAGGTTCTCCCGGCGCGCCAGATCGATGAACAACGCCTGACGGCTCTGCATTGAATTGCTTTGCGGCAGCTCTGGCAACGGGCCGTCCAGATCATATTCCGACAGGTCGAAACCACCGGCCATACCCGCGAGCATCGCCAGTCCAACCCGTGGCTCGACCAGATCCTGCAACTGTTGGTATTTGTCTTCCGCTTCACTTTGCGTGCGGCCAATCACCGGCGAAATCCCCGGCATGACTTTCAACTGCTCGGGGCGGCGGCCGTAGCCGGCGAGGCGACCTTTGACGTCGGCGTAAAAGGCCTGGGCATTGCTGAGTGTTTGTTGCGCGGTGAACACCACTTCAGCGGTGCGCGCGGCCAACGCCTTGCCCGGTTCCGAGGAGCCAGCCTGAATCAGCACCGGGTAACCCTGTGGCGTGCGCGGAATGTTCAGCGGCCCGCGCACCCGGTAGTTTTCGCCGTGGTGATTGAGTACATGGAGTTTGTCCGGCTGGAAAAACACGCCGCTGGATTTATCGCGGATGAAAGCGTCGTCTTCAAAGCTGTCCCACAGGCCGGTGAAAACATCGATGAATTCTTCAGCGCGCTGATAACGGTCGCCGTGCTCGAAATGCTTGTCGCGGCCAAAATTCAGCGCCTCCAGATCGGTCGCCGAGGTCACCAGATTCCAGCCACTGCGCCCGCCGCTCAAGTGATCGAGGGAGGCGAACTTGCGCGCCAGTAAATAAGGTTCGTTGTAGCTGGTAGAGACCGTCGACACCAGGCCGATGCGCTCGGTCACCGCTGCCAGACCCGAGAGCAGCACCAGTGGATCGAAGACATCGCCAGCGGTGGTGAACTGGCCCAGTTCCGGCGAGCCCATCAAGGCCAGGTTGTCGGCGAAGAATATCGCATCGAACTTGCCGCGTTCGGCGGTGGTGGCGAGTTTTTTGAAGTGCTGGAAATCCAGTCCGCCGCCAGCCCAGGCACGCGGGTGGCGCCAGGCGGCGAGGTGATGGCCGCTGCTCATGAGAAACGCGCCCAGGCTCATTTTTGCTGTTGTCATAGTGTCCTCAGAAGTCATAGCGCAAGGTCAGGCCGGCAGTGCGCGGCTGGCCTGGCGAGGCGGTGTAAAGACCGTTGGAACCACTGCCAACAGCCAGGTAATACTCACGATCGAAGGCGTTTTTCACCCACAGCGAGGCGTCCAGCAAACCGTCGCCGTAGTCCATGCGCGCGCCGACCGAGAAGTTGGCGAGGCCGTAGCCGTCGATCTTCGCCAGGTCGGAGTTGTCGAGGGTGCCTTCGCTCTCTGAGCGATAGGCATAGCTGCCGGTGGCGTAAGGTTCGATGCGGTCAATGCGCGGCCACTTGTATTCGCCGTTGATGTTGCCGATCCAGCGCGAGGCGCCGGCCACACGCTGGCCGCTGAGGTCGCAGTTGGTCTGGCCGGGGTTTTCCGAGGGGCAGGGCGCGTCTTTGAATGACAGATAGGTGACGTCGTTGAACGAGCCGTTGACGTTCAGCGTCAGCCCGCGCACCGGCACGGTGGTGGCCTCAAATTCGAGTCCACGTGAGCGCACGGTGCCGGCGTTGGTCAGCAATTGGTAACCGGTCAACGAGCCCGGCGGCTGGTAGTAAGTGGTGGCTTGATAGCCGTTCACGCCCGTCCAGAATACGTTCGCGTTGAGTTGCAAGCGCTGGTCGAACAGCTGACTTTTGATCCCCAGTTCCGCATCGTTCGCCCGCTCGGGGCCGACCAGCAACGACTCTGCGCCAGCGCTCGGTGCCGAGCCGACCGCAAGGTTGACGCCGCCGGATTTCTCACCGTGGGACAACGAGGTGTAGCCCAACACATCGTCGCTGAAGTGGTAGCTCAAACTGGCCAGAAACGACGGTGCGGCGTTGTACAGGTGCAGGTCACCGGTGTCGTAGGCGCCGACCTGGCCGGCACGGATCGCGTTGCCATCGACCACGCCCGGGATCACCACTGGCGTGCCGCCACCCACAGGGGCGAAGCGTTTGACGTTGGCTTCTTTTTCTTCGTAAGTGCCACGGATGCCGGCGCTAAAATCGAGGCGCTGGGTCAGGTGCCAGGTGCCTTGGGCAAACAGCGCGTAGCTCTCGGTGTCGATCTTGCCGTTGACCTTGCTGCTGACGTTGTTCAGCGCATTGAGATTGGCGCCGATCAGGTTGAGATCCGCCAGCGGCCCGAGGTCGGTGAAGATGCGGTTGCCGAGGTCTTGCTTGAACGCGTAGGCGCCAACCACGTAATCAAAGAACTCGCCTTTAGGCGAAGCCAGGCGCACTTCCTGCGAGAACTGACGGTCGTGGACTTCGTAGCCGAAGTCATTGATCACCGGGACTTCCAGTTGGTCGGCGTCGTTGGCCGGGTTGAAGTGCCAGCTGCGATAAGCACTGATCGAGGTCAGCGTGTAGCCGCCGGCAAGGTTCCAGTTGGCTTCAACGGAACTCGCATTCTGGTGCACGCTGACGTTCTGGCGGCCATCGATGTTGCTCTCGCCCACCTGCGGATTTGCGCCAACGAGTGCCGCGCGGCGCCAGAACACGGGCCCCGCACCGTAAATCACGCTGCTGCCGCTGCTGGAGTTTTCGCTGTTGTATTCGTTGATCCAGCGCAGGCTGAAATCGTCGTTGGGTTTGAACAGCAATTGCCCACGCAAGCCTTCGCGCTCACCGCCGAGCAGTGTGCGATCGTCGTGGCGATTGTTCAGGTAGCCGTCATCGCGGGTGCGATAGAACGACAGGCGACCGGCGAGGGTGTCAGTTAACGGCCCGGACACCGTACCTTTGCCTTGAAAGTAGCCGTCCTGCCCACCCGACACTTCGAGGCTGCGCTCGGGGGTGAACGTCGGGCCACGGGTGGTGATGTTGAGCACGCCCGCCGTGGTGTTTTTGCCGAACAACGTGCCTTGCGGCCCGCGCAGCAATTCCAGTTGCTCAACGTCGAGCATGTCGAACGCGGCCATGCCGGGACGGCCGAGATAGACGTTATCCAGGTAAATCCCGGCGCTGCCTTCGAGGCCATCGCTGGCCGGGTTGTTGCCGATCCCGCGCACGGCAAAACTGGAAACCCGCGCATGGACATAAGCGACGTTGACGCTCGGCAAGGCCTGTTGCAGATCCTGAATCTTGTAGATGCGCTGGGTTTCCAGGTTGGCGCCGCTGAGGGTGGTGATCGGCGTCGGTACGTCTTGCGACTGTTCTTCGCGACGGCGCGCGGTCACGGTGACCTGTTCAAGCCGTGGCGCCGAGTTGTCGACCTGAGTTGCCGTCGGTGTGGACGCTTCGGGCTCATCGGCGGCGAAGCTCTGGGTCGAGCAGAGGACACCGGGCAGCGCCAGCCATAAGGAAAAGCTCAGGGGCTTGAGGCGATGGGCCGTGGTGGCCGAGTAACGTAAAAGCATGGACGCAGAGCTCCTTTTTTTGCCGCGCGACGCAATCGGTCGGGCTCGGTAGGAGTGCCATGCTAGAGCGTGTGAAGGTGGGAAAAGGGGCCTGCGCGGACAACCTATGGTCCGCCGCAGACAAGTGACTCAAACCGCGATCGACAGTGCTCGCTCAGCCGCGAAAACAGTGGGCCGTGGCACGTAACGTTGAGGTTGCAAGGGCACATCGTCACGCCGCCATTTGCCGGGACTTTCGCCGGTCCAGCGACGGAACGCGCGATTGAAACTGCTCGGCTCATTGAAGCCCAGTCGATAGCAGATTTCGTTGATCGAGCAGTCGGTCTGGCGCAGGTAACTGAACGCCAGTTGTCGCCGGCAATCGTCGAGCAACGCCTTGAAACTGCTGTCGTGTTTGAGCAAGTGCCGATGCAGATTGCGCACGCTCATGCCGAGCTCGTCGGCGACACGACTTTGCTGAACTTCACCCAGAGGCAAGTAACGAATAATCGCCGCGCGAACCCGCTCCGGCAAATTCAGGCGTCGTTGCCGTTCGAGGTAGTCGTTGAGCACGCCGTCGAGTCCTTGGGCCACGGCGTGATTGGCTGTGGTCAGCGGCGCATCCAGCCACCGGTTGCTGTATTCGATGGCATTTTCGCCGGCGTCGAAGCGGATCGGGCAACCGAGCAAACGTGTCCAGCGCAGCGGATCTTGTGGGGCAGGGCGGGCCAGGCGCACGCCGTGCACGATCGGCAAATCCACCCAGGTTTGCCGGGTGAAGCGCACTGCGCAAGCAATCGACGCTTCGGTGGCGATCTGCTCCACCTCCGCGCCGTCGGCCACGCCGTAAACCATGCGCGTGGTGTGCGGCCCGCGAACCAGACTCATTGCCGCCGACGTGGTGATCACCGGGGCGTAACGCACGCCCCGTTGCAACGCTTCAATCACCGTCGAACTGCTTTGCGCGGCGAAAAACAACCCGTGAAAGTCGGTCGGATAACTGTACTGCGCCACTTGCAGGCCGAAGCATTCGTCAGCACTGATGCGCCGCGCCGCCCGCCAGAGTGCGCTCATGGCGGGGAGGGCGATGCGCTGATCAGGGTCATGCAGATGACAACGGCTGATACCGGCCTCACTCAGCAGCGGGGCGGCGTCGATGCCCTGTGCTTCCAGCGTGCGGGCGATGACTTGGGCCCAGGTGGCAATGGTATCGGTGCTTGGCATGGTGGTTCTCCGGCGTGTTCGGTTATCCGTCCTCGGGCTGTTTCAGGCGAGGCCTTCGGCGGCCAAGGCTTGCACCACTGATTCCCGCGCGCGGAAGCGACCGAGTGCGGCCTGCAGCGCAGGGAAATCGTTGAGCACACCGACGCGGGCGCTCCAGCCGAGGAAGACGCCGAGGTAGGCGTCCGCCACGGTGAAACGATCACCGACCAGATACTCGGTTTGCGCCAGTCGCGCTTCGATCGGTTTCAGTGCGTTGCTCAGTTGTTCCAGCGCACGCTTGCGAATGCCGGGGAATGCGCTTTCGTCAGCGCTGTAACGCTCTGGGCGGTTGATCGGGCGAAACGCGCCGACGTGGATCTCGGTCGCCACGTAACCGAGCCAGCCTTGAATCTGCGCGCGCTCGACCGAACCTGCCGGTGCGAACAATTCTGTGCCGGGTTTGAGGTCGGCGAGGTACGGCAGGATCGCGGTGTTTTCGGTGAGCAGCGTCTGGTTATCCAGCAACAGCGCCGGCACGCGACCGGTCGGGTTGATCTGGCGATACGGCGAGTTCGTGTCGCCGAGGGTCACGCGCTCGACGCTGATGGGCAGTTGCAATTCGTGGATCACGACATGGGCAGCGAACGAGCAGGCACCGGGAAAAATGAACAGGGTGGTCATGGGCATTCCTTGTTTTAGCGACTGGCTTGTGGGGTTTGCGAAGCGGTGTCGGTGTGTTGCAGGGCGGCCTCGATGAAGCGCGGCTCGGCCCAAGTTTTCACTTCAAAACCTTTGCGGATCAGTTTCGCGTTGAGCGCCAGATCGACGCTGCGCTGCAAGTTATCGAGGAACGGCGCGTCGAGCTGCGGGGCGAAAATCTTCACCAGCGATTGGTCTTTGGCATCGGTGGTGAGGATGTCTGCGGGGAAGCTGGCGAGTTTTGAAACCAGGTTGATGTAGTCCTGTTTGTGGTCGTCGTTGCGCAGCCAGGTGATGGCGGGTTGTTGCGCCTTGATCAGGCGCGCGACCAGTTCTGGATGTGCGTCGACAAAGGCGCCACGGCCTAACAACACGGCTTGCATGCTGCCGGCGCCATCGAGGTCGACGGTGGTCAGCGGCAATTCAGCGAGGCCGCGTGCCTTCAGCGCAATCACGCCGGCGCCGGACCAGGTCGCGTCGATTTGCTTGGCGGCGAGTGCCGCGTTGGCGGCGTTGTAGTCGAGGTTGACGACTTTGTAGTCGCTCTCTTTCAAGCCTTGGTGCGCGAGTGCCGAGGCAAACGAAAGTTGCGTGGCAGTGCCTCGGAAGATAGCGACGCGTTTGCCTTTCAGCGATTCGAGGGTGGTGATGCCGGAGCCCGGCTGTACGGCGAGATAGAGTTTGACGTCACGGGCCGTCGCACTGAGCAAACGCGTGTCGAGGCCACCGGCCTTGCCGATGATCGCCGGCAAGTCGCCGAGGTAAGCGAAGTCTTCCTGGTTGTTGGCCAAGGCCTCATTGATCGCCGGCCCCGCGCCTTTGAAGAAGTCCCAACGGATCTTGATGCCGTCCTTTTCGAACTCCTTTTCCAGGGTTTGCCGATCGCGTAATACGTCGACAATCCCGGCGCCGCTGGGTGTCGGCCCGGCGCTGATGTCCGGTACGGCGATACGGATTTCCTTGACCGTATCGGCCAGCGTCAGACTGGAGACGAGTAAAGCGGCGAGGGTAAGCGCGGCTTTCGGAAGGGAAGTTTTGCTAAACGACGTCGTTCGACTCACACGGATGCTCCTGCAAATTCCAGCGAGGTGCCGGATCGAAGGCGCAGGTATAGCGGCGTACACACGTAGAAATAAAATAATTAAAAATGTGCTGGTTAGTCGCTTTGGGCATATAAGCGACAGCGCATAGCTTGGGGCAGCAATGCCTTTCAGGCATAAAAACTATGCCGAGCCAAATCCCCCTCAGACACCCGTTGTTCACTGTAGGAGCCGAGCTTGCTCGCGAACGCGTCAGCCCAGGCATTGCAGTGTTGAATGACCCACCGCTTTCGCGAGCAAGCTCTGCTCCTACAAGTTTTCTGCCGTACACAAAACCCCGGCACGCGCCACCCCCCCTGTAGGAGCGAGCCTGCTCGCGAAGGCGTCAGCTCAGGCAATGCATTGTTGAATGACCCACCGCTTTCGCGAGCAAGCTCTGCTCCTACTAGTTTTCTGCCGTACACGAAACCCCGGCACGCCCCAAACCCCTGTAGGAGCTGAGCTTGCTCGCGAAGGCGTCAGCCCAGGCAATGCATTGTTAAATGACCCACCGCTTTCGCGAGCAGGCTCGCTCCCACAGGTTTCTTTGTCGCTCAAAAAACCTTGGGCACGCCCCAAACCCCTGTAGGAGCTGAGCCTGCTCGCGAAGGCGTCAGCCCAGTCAATGCATTGTTGAATGACCCACCACTTTCGCGAGCAAGCTCTGCTCCTACTAGTTTTCTGACGTACACAAAACCCCCGACACGCCCCAAATCCCTGTAGGAGTGAGCCTGCTCGCGAAGGCGTCAGCCCAGTCAATGCATTGTTGAATGACCCACCGCTTTCGCGAGCAAGCTCTGCTCCTACAAGTTTTCTGCCATACAAAAAGTCCCGAGCACATCCCAAATCCTTGTGGGAGCGAGCCTGCTCGCGAAGGCGTCAGCCCAGGCAATGCATAGTTGAATGACCCACCGCTTTCGCGAGCAAGCTATGCTCCTACAAGTTTTCTGCCGTACAAAAAGTCCCGGGCACGCCCCAAACCCCTGTAGGAGCTGAGCTTGCTCGCGAAGGCGTCAGCTCAGGCAATGCATAGTTGAATGACCCACCGCCTTCGCGAGCAAGCCCGCTCCCACAGTTCGTAATGTCATGCTCACATTCCGGGGCGCGCTTCAAAACCGCTGCGTCAGCGTTGGGTCTCACCCGGCTCCACTTCGGCGGCGGCAGCTTTGACAGGCACGCCATCTACAAACGCTTCATGCGCTTCAGGGTCGAGATTGACCTGGTGACGTTCACCCAGCGAGCTATAGCGATCGCGCAGTTTGCGCAGATCCCGTGAACCCATTTTATCCAGCCCCAACGTCGCATTCTGCGCCGCCGTGGTCGCGCGAATCAGTTCATCAATCTTCAGATGCAAAATGTCGTTGTCGCGGTTTTGTGTGTTCTGGATCAGAAACACCATCAGGAAGGTGATGATGGTGGTCGACGTATTGATGATCAGTTGCCAGGTATCGTTGTAGTGAAAGTACGGCCCGGTCAGTCCCCAAACCCCAATCAAGACGATCGCGAGGAGAAAAGTTTTCGAGCTGCCGGCCCAGTTTGAAAGGCCTTGGCAGAAACGTGCAAAAGTCATGAGTGCGAGCTCTCGTTGAATGTAACGAGTCTGACCGCAGCCAGTTCTTGAAATTCTTTTTTACATTTAGACCGCTCGTCGCCAAGGTTCAGCGCAGCCGTCGCTGCTGGAAAACCTTCTTGCAGGTCGCCCATCATCCTCTTTGAACTCTGCGTCAAACTCCCCCGTCCTCTGCAGTGAGGGGCTCAGGGCAATCCTTGCTGCGCAGTCCCGTTAACGTTTTCATCCAGAAGGCGAGGGACGACATGAATACTTCAGACAGCAGAGCAGGATCTCAGACCGGCGATCCGGCAGGCAGCAAGCCTGAGCACGACTTTGAGCATTTAAAGGAAGAGGTCACCGAGGCGTTGGGCGGCGCGAGGCATCAAGCCGATGCGCAGTTTGGCCAATATCGCGACACCGCCGCCGATCAGATCGAGGCATTGGCGCAAGGTGCGAAAAGCTTTGTGTCGGAACTGGAGGACAAGGACTCACTGGGCATGTCCGACTACCTCAGCGACATGGCGGAGTCGATGACGGGGCTGGCCGGCAATCTTCGCGGCAAGAGTGCCGAACAGCTCTTGCACGATGCGGCGGATCTGGCGCGCAGCAATCCCGCGCTGTTCATTGCCGGGAGCATTGCCGTGGGGTTCGGATTATCGCGATTCCTCAAGGCCGGCACGGGCGCGGCGGTCACCGTCAGCGCTCATCACGATCCGGCAGCAGGCAGTTCCTCCATGCCGCCATCAGACGGTTATGGCGCCCATCGGCCTTATGAAACGTCGCCCGCACCGACCCCCGTTGCGCCAGTCGCGAAAGGAGCACTGTGATGAACAGAGACGATCCGGATCTGCCGGGCACAAGACCTCTTGCGCAACCTGACGACGCTTCGGTCGTCGGTCTGCTTCGACAGCTGTCCCGCGAAGTGCCCGCGTTATTCACCAAGGAACTGGCCTTGGCCAAGGCCGAACTGCAAACCAGCCTCACCACGCTGAAGGCCGGCATTGCGGCGGTGGCGGGCGGTGCCATCGTTTTTCTGGCGGGTTTCATCATCCTGCTGATGTCGGCGGTCTACGCTTTGAGCCTGTTCATGGCGCCGTGGCTGGCAGCGTTGATCGTCGGTGTTGTGGTGATGATCATCGGCTTCGCCATGTTGCAAACCGGCAAAAAACAATTCGAGCCGTCCCATTTCAAACCTGACCGGACGCTGGACGCTCTGAACAAAGATCAGGAAGCGCTGCGGAGGAAAGTCTCATGAACACTGAACTGGATATCGAATCGCAAAAAAGTCCCGAGCAGATCGAACGGGAAATCGACGCGCAGCGCGCCAGCATCGGCAACATCGTCGACCAGCTGGAAAGCAAGTTCACCCCCGGTCAGATGTTCGACCAGGCCTGGGGCCTGATGCAAAACAATGGCTCGACGTTTATCACTAACCTTGGCACCAGCGTGCGCAACAACCCCGTGCCTGCGGTGCTGACCTCGGTGGGTCTGCTGTGGCTGATGATGAGCCAGAACCGGCCGCCGGTGCCGCAACCGGTCTATCGGACCGGGCCCGATCAGGACAGGGCCGGGGAATGGGCGGATGGTTTGGCGGACGGTATTGACAGTGCGCGCGACCATTTGCACCAGACGGCCGATTCGCTGAAAGAAGGTTACCAATCGCTGAAAGGCAAAGCCGCGCACTTGGGCGACAACGTTGGTGCCGCCAGTGAAAACCTCAGCCATGCGATGCACGATGCCGGTGATCGGTTAGCACGCAACTCACAGGTATTGGGTCAGCAGTTCAATCAACTGCTCAAGGAACAACCCTTGGTAGTCGCCGCCGCCGGCATCGCACTGGGCGCCTTGCTCGGTGCCGCGTTGCCAACCACCAGCACCGAACAGCGCATGATGGGGCGCACCAGCGCCGGGCTGGTCGATAAAGTCAAAAAGCAGGCGCAGGAAGGCTATGAAGCGGTTCGCGATACCGTGACGAAAACCACTGAACAAGAGGCTGTCGCCGCCCGTTCAGACTCCTCGCCTGCAACATCGTCGCCCCCGTCCGCCGATCTTTCCCAAGGCTTGGGCACCTCCTGATCGCGGAGAACCGGAGGCCCGCAATGGGCCTCCTTGCCGGGGGCAATGATCGTCGCTTGATCAGTGAAAACACATTGAATGGTGGGAATGATGTCCGAACCTGCAACGCCTTCCGAAACGTCTTCACGAAACTGGTTTAGCCATCTCACAAACGCTGGCTGGGGAGGTCGCGCCTTCTGGCTAGCGCTGGCGTGCGTGGCTGTTCTGTTGATGGTCAGCGGCTATGGCGCATTTGTCGGCGCGAACAAGGCGAATCTTTATTTTGCTTTTCTGGGCGGACTGTCCGGATTTGGCGCCACCGCATTAGGGGCGGTGGTGGCGATAGCGTTGCGCGACATTGCTGCGCGTACGCAAGACATCATGCTTGGGTTCGCGGCCGGCATGATGCTTGCCGCCAGTTCTTTTTCGCTGATTCTGCCGGGCATCGAAGCGGCACAGGCCTTGTGCGGCAATCAGTTGCTGGCGGCCTGCGTGGTGGTGGCCGGGTTGGCGCTGGGCGTGGCGCTGATGGTCGGACTGGATCGCTTCGTGCCGCACGAACACGAAAAAAGCGGTCGGCGCGGGCCTGAAGCGAAGCGCATCAATCGAGTCTGGCTGTTTGTATTGGCAATCACTCTGCACAACCTGCCGGAAGGCATGGCGATTGGTGTGAGTTTTGCCAACGGCGACATGCAGGTAGGGTTGCCGCTGACAACCGCCATCGCCATTCAGGATATTCCCGAGGGCTTGGCAGTCGCGCTGGCATTGCGTGTGACGGGACTTTCGGCATTGCGAGCGGCGCTGATTGCCGTCGCTTCAGGGCTGATGGAACCCATCGGCGCCATCGTCGGTTTGGGCGTTTCCAGCAGCTTCGCGTTGGGTTATCCGATCGCTCTCGGTCTGGCGGCTGGCGCGATGATTTTTGTGGTGTCCCATGAGGTCATTCCGGAGACCCATCGCAATGGTCACGAGACACCCGCGACTCTTGGATTGATGCTCGGTTTTGGAGTGATGATGTTTCTCGATACGGCGTTGGGTTAGCGCGCGTTATTTGCCCTCAAGAATCTTGAAGGCATCATCCAGCGGCGCATAGCCGACGACTTTTCGCGTTTCATCAATCGAAAGACGCTTGTATCGATTGTCCGAAACGCCATGGACAACGTGGAATCCGTTCAGCTCGGCATCCACGCAATCGCGCAGCAACGCGACGACATCCCGCACACTGATAAACGCCGCAACGTCCCTGTGGCTGTGCGCTTCACCCGGGTGAAACTCGTTTACGTTGGCAATGCGCACGGCGACGGTGGTCATCGCACCGTCGTTGGCATGCAGCGATGCCAGTGCTTCGCCGAACGCTTTGCCGACCCCGTAAAGATTGCCGGGCCGGGGCGCCATGCTTTCGTGGACTTGTACATCCTTGGGGTAGCCTTCGATGGCCTGAGCGCTGCTGGCGAAGATGAAGCGCTTGCAGCCTTGCGTCTTCGCGGCGAGCAGCATGTTGTAGGTGCCAACGATATTCACCGGCAGGACGGAGGTTATGAAATCCGCGTCCGGATTCGGATCGGCCGCCAGGTGAATGACGGTGTCGATGCCTTCGCAGGCTTCATGGCAACCGGATAAATCGGTGATGTCGAGGGCGAAACGTTCGCTGGAATCGGCAAGTTTTGATACGTCTATATCGGCTAAGCGTAGAACCAGTTCATCGCCATACGCTTTGTAGAAGGCGCTGCCGATCTTGCCGGCAGCACCGGTGACTAATATTTTTCGTGCGCTCATGTCCGTATGTCCTCAGGGTGAGATTCCATTCTGGTTCTCGACCGACCGATGATTACCATCCTTCTTTGCTTCCAATCAAGGTGTTTGCCAAACCCCACCCTCGGCAACAGGCACATCGTCCAGGTCGTAAGGGTTGACCCCTTCGAGGCAGCCCACATTGAAGCCGAACTCGTGCGGGTTGGTGCTGCGCCGGTGGTGCGTGTAGATCCCGCAGTTGCCACAGAAAAAATGCTCGGCTACATGCTTGCCGAACTGGTAGGTCCGGAGCGCCGATTCGCCCCGGATCACCTTTAAGTCCGCCGCCGGAACCGCAGCCACGACCGCGCCTTTGCGTTTGCAAAACGAACAATCGCAACGGTGCGGGGCCGGGAGACCCTCAGGCAAGTGCAGCTCAAGAATCACCGCGCCACAGTGGCAGCTGGCGCGGTGATCGACGCGGATGTGTGTGTTGCCGATTTGTTTAAGCATCGCAGTCCACCTCTCTGGTCTGCCGCATAAAGCTCAAGCCTCTGTCCAGTCCACGGTCGCCGTTTCACGCCACTTCACCTCCGTGACGCCGAATCGCTCGGCCTGAGGCTTGGATACGACTTTCAATGGCGGCTTGCCCGGTTTCGGAATCGGCGCGATGCCGGCATCACAACTCGCCCAATGCCAGGCATCGGCATTGCGCATGGTTTTCGCGCGTATGACGAAAGACTTCGGCTGCCCGTGAAGCTTGTATTCAATGACGAAAATGTCTGTCTGGCTCATGAGTTACTCCTTACGCTCATACGCCAATGAGTGGTGTCGAGAGAAAAAAATTCCAAGAATTTTTACGATGCGAACGACGCGGATAACCGCGCCGCGAAATCAACGCAAACTGCTTAAAAAAAGGAACCAGAGGACTCGCAAAAACTCTGAATCCTCTGCTCCTTTTTTAGCCGCTGAATGAAGCTTACGTAGCCAGAACCGCAACGCCGTCATCGAGCTCGGGCAAGGCAATGTGGCTGTCGCCTGGCGTCAGAATGACCTTGCGGCAATCCTCCTCACGTTTATCGAAAATCCTGTAGCCCTCGGCAGCCTGCTCCAGCGACATGCGATGGCTGATGATCACATCCGGGGAGAGCCGGCCGGTTTCGATGTGCCCGAGCAGTTCCGGGAGGAAACGATGAACGTGGGTCTGGCCCATTTTGAAGGTCAGGCCTTTGTCGAACGCGTCGCCGAACAAGAAACCATGGATGAACCCGGAGTAAACTCCCGGGACGCTGACAATGCCACCGCGTCGCACGGCGGCGATGCACTGGCGCAAGGCTTTGCCGCTGCTGCCTTCGAGTTTGAGGGTGGCGAGGACGGTTTCGGTGGTGCTGCCTTTCGCTTCAAAACCCACCGCATCCACGGCGCCGTCAACGCCACGCATGCCCTTGGTCTGGCGGATGATGGTGTCGGCGGGGTCATCGTCCTCATCAAAATTGATCGGGATCACGCCATAGGTTTTCTGCGCATAGGCGAGGCGATAGGGGTGGTGATCGACCATGAAAATCTGCTCGGCGCCCAACATCCGCGCACACGCCGCGCTCAACAGACCCACCGGGCCGGCGCCATAGATCGCCAGGCTTGAGCCTGGTCCGATGTCTGCATTGGTGACCGCTTGCCAAGCGGTGGGCAGGATGTCGGAAAGGAACAAAACCTTCTCGTCCGACAGTGTGCCAGGCACCTTGAACGGCCCGGTGTTGGCTTTGGGGACGCGCACGTATTCTGCCTGGCCGCCGGGCACGCCACCGTACATGTGGCTGTAACCAAACAGCGCTGCCCCGGAAGGAATGGCCTTTTTATTGAGGATTGCGCCACGGCCGGTGTTGGTGGTTTCGCAGGCGGCGAACAAATCCATCTGACAGAAAAAGCAGCTGCCACAGGCAATCACAAAAGGAATTACCACGCGGTCGCCCGGCTGCACGGCAGTCACCGCTGATCCTGTCTCTTCGACGATGCCCATGAACTCATGGCCGAAAATGTCGCCGTGCTCGACGGTGGGAATTTTGCCGCGATACAGATGCAGGTCGGAGCCGCAGATCGCTGTCGCGGTCACGCGCAGGATGATGTCGTCGCTTTGCTCGATAACCGGATCAGGAACCGTGTCGACCTTGACGCTGTGCGCGCCGTGATAAGTGAGTGCTCTCATGACGTCTTACCCGCTTCAGCTGGATGGTAAGTGGGAGAGGAGGAACGGCGAACGTAAGTTCATAGATTCAGGGGCACAAATGACTGGCGGTCGCCGACGCGGCCACTTGTGCGATTTTTTAAACCTATTGGCTTAGCCACCGGTCGACTGCAGGAGCTTGTAACTCTGATAGCCGGAGGTAGCGTTAATGATCGGTGTCGTGATCCCTGCACATAATGAAGAGCGCCATATCAGGGCCTGTCTTGAGTCGGTTCTGTTCGCGGCACAACATCCTGCATTGGCGGGCCAGTCGGTCTCGGTAGTGGTCGTCCTCGACGATTGCACTGACCACACCGGGCGGATCGTTTCAGCGCTGGGCGTGAGCACGATCGTGGCGTCATTCCAGAACGTGGGAAAGGCGCGAGCCACCGGCGCAGAGCACTTGCTGGCCGCTGGCGCGAAATGGCTTGCCTTCACCGATGCCGACACCGCCGTGCCCGCCGATTGGCTGGCACGGCAGATTGAATTCAAAGCCGATGCCGTCTGTGGCACCGTCGAGGTGGACAGCTGGAACGAACACGGTGAGTCGGTTCGCTCAAAGTACCTGGAGCATTATCAGTTCATCGAAAACCATCGGCACATCCACGGTGCCAATCTCGGTCTGAGTGCCGAGGCCTACCGAAATGCGGGTGGGTTCCAGCATCTCACTGCCCACGAAGACGTCCATCTGGTGGGTGATCTCACGCGGATTGGTGCTCATATCGTCTGGACAGCGACGAACCCGGTGGTCACCAGCGCTCGCAAGGATTACAAATGTCGCGGCGGATTTGGTGAGTACCTGGCCAATTTGAGTACGTCACTGGCCGTGCCTGTGCTTGATCAACAAGTCAGTACCGGTGTTTCTCTTTGACGCGAATGTAGGCGGGAGCGGAAATTGCAGTACATCGATTGGATGCAGTGGCCGGCCATGGTCATTACGGTAGCCTCTGCCTGGTTTATCGGATCGCAACGAGCCTACCGGCGAATGATCGCTTTCTGGGGATTCATCCTCAGCAATGCGCTCTGGGTGATTTGGGGGCTGCACGCCGACGCCTACGCGCTGATCCTCCTTGAGTGCATCCTTTTGGGGATGAATGCCCGAGGCTTCAAGAAGAATTTCGACGGCCACCGTCAGTCTTGAGCATGTTGGTTTTCCTTGCCCTTCGCGTTTTTCCTCAGTCCGCGCAGGTTCATCAGAAACAGACAAATCTGCAAGACGATCAACGCGTACGCCCCGGCATAGGCGCCCCAAATCACCCACAACACGTTGCTCAGACTGAAGCACACAAAGCCGATCATTCGTCGTGCAGGACGTTGCGATCCAATGAGCCATGCGGCGAGAACGGTTACGACCATCGCTGGCCATTGCACCCAATCCAGATAAGCCAAAATCCCCTCCCGTCACAGTTCGGCGAATGCATCGCCATCAAGTTATTACGCCAAATCAATCGGGCTTCTGATGACTGGATGAAGTCTTCGATTTGCCGAGTATGTAGCAAGGGTGAAGCTGGCCATTAGGGTGGGTAGTGATGACCACAGATATCAGTGACCAGCCTTCATGAAGCTTAAGGTTCGCTTCGTTGGCAGATAGCGCTTCCATGACTTGAACGGTCTCGGACATGTGCATTTTGTGCTTGCTCACATTTCAGTATTTAACCCTTAGGTGTCCTGTATGAATAAGGGTTCCATTAGCGATTCTCGCCACGGGATCGTTCGCAGTCGTATCGGGTCTACCTACTTGACTGGGACATGCCGCAAAGGACCTGAAACGTGAACAAAGCAATCAGCGCACACGACTTGAACATCGATCTGCAGGGCGGTGAAGAAACGGCCTTGTTCAAATGGCTGCTCGCCAGTTTTTTGATGGGTAAGAGAATTCAGGGAGCCATTGCTGCAAAGGCCTATCAGGTCATCGTTGAGCAGCACCAGCGGGATACGCCGCAGAAACTCGCACACTGCACTCATCGCCAATTGGTTGTGATGCTTGGCCAGGCCCACTACGTGCGATACGACGAAACCACGGCATCGCGGTTGCTCGCACTGGCTCACAAGCTCAATGCCGAATACGACGGCAAGATCGGCAATATCGTGGCGGCCAGCAACGGTCGTCAGGCCTTCGAAAAACGCCTGGACGAATTCGAAGGGATCGGGCCCAAAACCGTCGAGATTTTTATGCGCGAAGCCGCCGCTGTGCTTTTTTGAACGGGGCAGGGGAGCCCGCAAATAGAAAGCACCGTCCGCAGATAATTCATTGTTTTCGACGTGCAGTATCGCAGTTGGCCGTTCGTCGTTCTTGCGCCTCTATCGATTGAACATACGTTCTTGCTCTCCGGACAGATAAATCTGAGCGGGCGAATTTTTCCATCGTCTGGCTAACGGGAGAACACCATGAAAGCAATCGTTTACAACGGCCCGCGTGATGTCAGCGTGCAGAATGTCGCGGATGCCAAAATCGAAAAGCCTACCGATGTGCTGGTTCGAATCACCACGACCAATATCTGCGGCTCGGACTTGCACATGTACGAAGGGCGTACATCGATGGAGACCGGGCGGGTGTTTGGTCACGAGAATCTCGGTGAAGTGATCGAAGTGGGCGCGGGCGTCGATCGTGTGAAAGTTGGCGACCGGGTTTGCCTGCCGTTCAACATCGGTTGCGGGTTCTGCGAGAACTGCGAAAAAGGCCTTACCGGTTTTTGCCTGACCGCCAATCCCGGTAGCGCGGGCGCCGCTTATGGTTTCGCCGACATGGGCCCTTATCAAGGCGGCCAGGCGGAGCTGCTGCGTGTGCCGTATGCCGACTTCAATTGTCTTGTGCTGCCCGAAGATGCCGAGGAGCGCGAGGATGACTACGTCATGCTCTCTGACATCTTCCCGACAGGCTGGCATGCGACTGAGCTGGCGGGGCTGCTGCCGGGCGAGAGCATCGCCATTTATGGCGCAGGCCCGGTCGGATTGATGGCGGCGCACTCGGCAATGATCAAGGGCGCGTCGCAGGTTTTCGTTGTCGACAACCATCCCGACCGTTTGAAACTGGCCGCACAATTGGGCGCTACCCCGATCAATTCCTTAGAGAAAGAAGCGGTCGATCAGATTCTCAATCTGACCCATGGCAAAGGCACTGACCGTGGTTGCGAGTGCGTCGGTTATCAGTGCTGCGATCGCCACGGCCATGAAGCCAATCACCTGACCATGAACAATCTGGTTGCCTCCACCAAAGCTACGGGTGGCATTGGCGTCGTTGGCGTGTTTGTCCCACAGGATCCGGGGGCCGAAAACGAGCTGGCCAAGCAAGGCAAGATGGCTTTCGACTTCGGCTCGTTCTGGTTCAAGGGCCAGCAGATCCGTACCGGTCAAGCCAACGTCAAACACTACAACCGCCGCCTCGCTGAACTCATTCATCACGGCCGCGCCAACCCTGCACAAATCATCTCGCATCGCCTGAAACTCGCCGAGGGCCCAGACGCCTACAAGCACTTCGATGCGCGTGATAACGGCTGGACAAAAGTGGTACTCAAACCAACGGCTTGACGCTCCACGCGTTGCCTTCGCCAGCTGTAACACGGCCGGCGTTTTTCGCTATTCGATCGAGCGGAGAGACCTTCCATGAATGACCTTCCAGTAGTGAGCATTGCCGCCAGGCCGTTGCCATTCGAGCCTGCTTTCGAGCAGATCCCCGACGACGAGGCACAGACCAGCGAGGAACTGAACAAAGCGCTGCATGCCATCATGGAAACTACGTTCAAGGACAATGGACACGCCACGCGCAGCGTTCACGCCAAGGCCCATGGCGTGCTGCGCGGGCGGATCACGGTGCTCGATAATCTTCCGGCCGAACTTGCTCAAGGCGCCTTTGCGACGCCGGGAACGTTGCCGGTGGTTTTGCGTTTCTCAACCAATCCGGGCGACATTCTTGATGACAAGGTGTCGACCCCGCGCGGGTTGGCGCTGAAGATCATTGGCGTGGACGGCCCACGGCTGCCGGGCAGCGATGGGGTGGTGACGCAGGATTTTGTGATGATCAACGCCAAAGCCTTTACGTCGGCCACGCCCAAAGCATTTCTTAAATCACTGAAGTTGCTGGCGAAGACGACCGATAAAGCGCCCGGTCTGAAGAAAGCGTTTTCTGCATTACTGCGCGGTGTTGAGGCGGCGATTGAGTCAGCCGGCGGCGAAAGTGGCACGCTGAAGAGTCTCGGCGGCCACCCGCAAACTCACATTCTCGGCGAGAGTTTCAGCACGGTCGCGCCATTACTGTATGGCGCGTACTACGCAAAAATTGCAGTCGTGCCGATTTCTCTCTCACTGACGGCGTTGACTCATCAGCACGTCGACTTTGCCGACAACCCCAATGGCCTGCGCGCAGCGGTCAAAGCGTATTTCGCGCAGAACTCGGGGGTGTGGGAAGTGCGGGTACAACTGGCCACAGACCTTGAGAAAATGCCGATCGAAGACGCCTCGGTCGAGTGGCCGGAGAAACTCAGCCCTTACCTCACCGTCGCGCGAATCGAAGTCGATGCGCAGGACGCCTGGGCCAGCGACAACGTCGAAGCAATCGACGACGGTATGTCGTTCAGCCCGTGGCATGGTTTGGCTGCGCATCGGCCGTTGGGCGGGGTCATGCGGGTACGTAAACCGGCCTATGAAATGTCGGCCGGGTTTCGCGCAGCGCACAATGGTTGTCCGATGCACGAGCCTCGCTAAGGTTAATCAACGGGGCAGGACTGCGCCGTTGCCTGGATCGCCTTCTGCGAGCATACGTTTCAGGCAATCCCGCTCAGGCGCGCCGGGTAACACGCCTGTGGTCGTCGCCACCAAAACGGTGACGCCCTCGGCATTGACCACGCTGACGTCGGCTTTCGCATGTCCTCGCTCATCGATTTCGGTGATCAGCCAGTGGCAGGTAATCCGTTCCTCGGCGTACACGGGGCGCTTGAATTCGAAACTCATTCCGCTGGCCAACCAGCCAATCTGCCCACCGATTTCGGTCATCAGGCTGGCTGTCAGCAGGCCGTGGGCGATGGGCGCTTTGAACCGGCGTAATTGCGCGTATTCAGCGTCGCAGTGCACCGGGTTGTAATCCCGCGAGATCTGCGCAAATTGCTGGATCTCGTCGTCGGAGAAACAGCGGACAACGCTGAAACTGTCTCCGACCTTCAGGCCCTCGGCGGCACGTTCTCTCGGCGTTTTCATAGGCTTCCTTGAATAGGCATTGGCTCAAAGGATAGGTCACGCACGCAACTGTTCAATCAGCAGCACCAGCGCGATCACGATCATGATCGCCCCGGCCAATCGACTGACCACGCGTGCGGCGGCCGGACGGGTCTGAAGCACGACTTGCGAGCCGAAACCCACCAGCAGATAAATCACTCCGCAACTGACGGTGTGCACCAGCCCGAGCGCGATCATCTGCGCAGGCACTGGCCAAGCTGCGGCGGTGCTGGTGAATTGCGGCAGCAGCGCGAGAAACAGCAAGAACACTTTCGGATTCAATCCACTGACACAAAAGCCCTTGAAGGCCCAGCGCGCCCACGAATCAGTGCTCTGGCTCGCATCAGCGTGCGGCGTGGGAGGGCGGGCTAGCAGATTAGCGCCTAACCACAGCAGATAACCGGCGCCGGCCACCGTCAGCACCGACAAGGCGAGCGGATGATTGGCGACCAGTGTGCCGACACCGGCCGCGACAATAATGGTTGCGAGCAAATGCCCGGACAACAGCCCCGCCACGGCAGGCAGAACGACGCGATGCTTCAAGCCTGCGGAGATCGCATACGCCCAATCAGCCCCCGGTGTGATGACAAATAGCATCGACACCGCCCAGAACGCGGCAAACATGCTCAAAGTCATGGCGTCACCCAGGGTCGTTGATTGGAGGTGGTTTTGATCATCGTTGCTTCCTGAACAGTGTTTTGTGCCAAGGAAGAATAATGAAAATCGGCTAGAATCTTCTTTCAAAGATGATCGTTGTGGCGTCGCAAATTGGAAGGTTTTACTGAATGGACAGAATTGATCGCAATATTCTTGCTGAGCTGCAAAAGGATGGTCGGTTGTCGGTGACTGAACTGGCGGATCGCGTCGGGTTGAGCCTTTCACCCTGTCATCGCCGCGTGCGGGCGTTGGAGGAGTCGGGCGTGTTGCTGGGTTATCGCGCGCAACTCGATCCTGCTGCGCTGGGCCTCAACTTTTCCGCGATGGTGTTCGTCACCCTGCGCGAGGGCAATCGTCAGGCTGTCGACGCGTTTGAGACGGCGTTGGTTAAGATTCCACACGTGGTGGATGCGCAACGGCTGTTTGGTGAGCCTGATTATTTGCTGCACGTCATCACTGAAGATCTGCCGGCGTTTCAGCGTTTGTATGACGAGAGCCTGTCGACGTTGCCCAATGTGCAGCGGCTGACATCGACGTTGGTGATGAAGCGGGTGGTGCAGGATCGGCCGTTGCCTTTGGGAGTTTGAAAAAGGGGGCGCTGCGCACCCCTACGGGGATAAATCCCCTCGCCACAAGGGGCTGTATTGTGATTTGGTTGAACTAAAAGCTGACCGGCTAGTCAGGATATTAAGTCGTCCATTCAACCACTGACGGATATCCGCATGCACACCTATACCCTGGAATACCTGTTCAACGGCGAGCCGCGTAGCCACACCTTCGAACTCAAAGACACCCATCTGGCCGAGCATGAAGCGGCCATGCATCTACTGGAGTTGCATTTGGGCGATGCCGAAAACGGTTTGCTGATGCCCACGGCAGACGCCACCCCGGAAGAAATTCTGGAGCAGGCCGAGCGGGTAGGGTTGACGCAGATTCGCGTGGTCAATCAAATGCGATGAGGGCAGCGCCGATTGCAGTGTGCGTTGCAACACTGCGATCGGGCCTGAAACGCGGGGATCAGCTTTCGGCGGTTTCGCTTGGGGTTGCAGCGGCCTCGGCGTCCAGCTTAAGGCGATCAGCCTTGCTGATGTATTTCGGCTTTTTCGGCGCCAGTTTGGCGCTGGCCTTTTTGGCCTTTTCCTTGAACAACTGCTTGAGTTTCTTTTGACGGTTCATCGGTTTTACTCGGTTTTAAAGGCGCAATAGCAACTAGCGAAGAGCGTACACGTAAGCGTCGATGGTTGAACCGTCTGCCAGCGTTACCTGCGTCAGCAGGCGCTGATATTCAGAACCTTCGAATTCGTCGAGCGCTGCCCAGTGTTCGGCGAAATGCTCGGAAGAGAACACGTAGCCGGCAATGTCGTCGCCATCGTCGGCAATGATCAGACCGGGATAACCCAATTCCGCACCCCAACCGGCTTCGGCCAAACGGCCCTTGAGTGTGGCAGTTTCCCAGACGCCGCCGATCTTCAGCATGACATGCTCATTCGGTCGCCCCGGGCCCAGGGTTCCATAAACGAATAGACGCTCCACGTTTGCTCTCCGCTGGAAAAGGGGTGAATCCTGACCTATGGATCGAGTCCAGGCAATCAACAACTGGGGTCACAGCGATATAAAGTCCCGAACGGCTTTAATCGTCGGCGCCGGTGCCTCTTCCATCAGCCAATGACCTGCCGCTGGAATCACCACTTCCGTGACATTGTCAGCGGCATTGCGCATGACGATCGCCTCGTTGTTGCCGAAGGATTTCTCGCCGCCCACCGCCAGTACCGGCATGCTCAAGTGCTTTTGCAGCACCGGCTCGTTGTCGAGCGCATCCTGACGAATGCTGCGAAATTGCGCGAAAGCGGCGTGCATGGCACCCGGGCGCGCGTAGAGTTTGGCGTAGTGCTGACGGGTTTGTTCATCGACCTTGGCCGGGGTGCCGGCGAACTCGTTCCAGAAGCGGTCAAGGTAAATGCGCTCGCGCCCGGCCACCAAGCGCTCCATGTCCTTACCACCAAAATCGAAATGCCAAAGCATCGGCGAACGCACGATGTCGTTCCATGGCGTAATGCCGGGCACGGGCGCGTCCATCACCACCAAGCGGTCGGTGAGCTGCGGATAGCGTGCGGCGTAGGCAAACGCGACCATCGTGCCGATGTCATGGCCGATGACCACCGAGTGTTCGATTTTCAACGCGCTCAACACCGCGCGAATGTCGCCGGCCTGTGTCTTCTTGTCATAACCGCCCTCGGGGATCGACGACAAACCCATGCCCCGCAGATCCGGCACCACCACCGTGTGATCGCGCGCCAGATCCGTTGCCAGCGGCGCCCACATGTCGCCGGTATCGCCAAAACCATGCAACAGCACCACCGCCGGGCCTTTGCCGCCGACCCGAACGTGCATCGTCGCGCCTTCGACCTTGATGTCCTGCGTCTTGAAGCCTGCGGGGAACGGCGTGATGTCGGCGTGGGCTGGGAGGCTCAGCGCGAGCAGGGTGAGGGCGGTCAGCAAGGGACGGATCATGGCGGTGGCTCCGGATGCGGGGGCGCTGTTGGGGGAATGGAGTGAGCGTAGACGGATCCATGGCGGCAGGAGGGTTTTTAACCGACAGCCAGAAGCTGGTCAGGGACGTCAAATCGCTGTGCAGTCGCCTCCTGAAATTGTGCCCGTTCAATCATCTAAGCTGAACGTGCAGCGTCCGGAAGACACAGGAGCACGCAACCATGAAGGAACCTCTCATGTTCAGATTACGCTCAACGATTGCAGCGCTTTCATGCGTCGCGCTGATTGTCGGTTCTACCGCCGCGCTGGCCGATCCCGGTAACGGAAAGGGCCAGGGCAACGGTAAAGGCAACTCGCAAAACGTGCAGAACCAGGGTGGACAGGACGGTCACGGCAACAAGGGCAAGAAGTCCGGTGGCGACTGGGGCAATGGCCCAAGCATCGACCGCGGCAACGTGCTCGGCATTGTCGGTGGCTATCGCGATTACTGGAGCCCGGGGCCGTCGTTGCCGCCCGGGATCCAGAAAAACCTCGCACGCGGCAAGCCCCTGCCACCGGGGATCGCGAAGAAACTGGATGGACGCCTTGTCGGCCATCTGCCGCATTACGACGGCTATGAATGGCAGCAAGCGGGCACGGATCTGATCCTCGTAGCGTTGGCGACGGGTCTCATCTACGAAGTACTCAACGGGGCTTTTGATTAGCGAGGGGAGATGGGGGGACAGGCCGTACTTTAGTCAAACACGACAGTGGCGGCCTGCTCCGGGAACTCGGCCGTCATCTGCTCAAGGCATTTTTGCATCAGCTGCGCATCCCTAGGTAAGTGGCTGGAGAACGCCTGCCATCCTGAAATCTGCAGCTTGAGCGGCAATTCAACCAGCCCGGTGATCGCGTCCCAGAACGCATCCCAGTTACAGCCGTACCAATCAGGGAAACCCAGGCTTTCGCGCAGCAACGCGTGAAGTTCGGCGGAACTCGTCACTTCACTCAAATCAATGTTTACAGTCTGTGCTCTAGGCATCATCAGCACCTGAACTCGGATCGCGGAAGTGAACGGGACAGCATTGTTTATCACCTATCCTGTGGGAGCCGAGCTTGCTCGCGAAGAGGCCGGCACATTCAACATTTCTATCGACAGTTACGCCG
>NZ_JASCPK010000099.1:0-22240 GCF_029959385.1 Pseudomonas sp. PS01303 | reverse complement strand
CTCCACAAGCACCCACACGAATTGCTTGATTCAGTTGTTAAAGAGCGGTTGGTTAAGATCTTTCGTCTCAACCGAGGCGCGCATTCTACAGCAGCCTCATTTGCTGTCAAGTGATTATTTTCAGAAGTTTTCGAAGAATTCTTCAACAACTTCAACCACTTGCGCTTCAGATCTCTCGTCAGCGGGAGGCGAATTCTACAGCGTTACACGCTGCTGTCAACACCTCTTTTTCAACTTCTTTTTGGCTTCGATGAACTGAGGCACTTGCTGCCGAAACCTACTTAACTCATTGAATCTCAAGGAGTTTTCCGTTTCGACTGCGCCGGAAGTGGGGCGAATTATAGACCTCTGGGATTTGCCGTCAACCGTTAATTTCGCTTTTCTTTCAATAACTTGCAGATTGGCTAAATAACGACCAAATGCACCTATATAAAGGAAGCAAACGTGATCCCTTCTATATAGAAGGAATCTTTAGAGCACCCCAGCCGCCTTCAGCTCAGCCACCGCACCCGCGCCCAAGCCCAGCACACCTTGAAGAACCTCCAGCGTATGCTCACCCAATAAAGGAGGGGCGCGCCGATACTCAACCGGTGTCTGCGACATGCGGATAGGGCTGGCCACTTGCGGCACCATTCCCGCCAGTGCGTGCGGCAGCTCTATCGCCAGACCACGCGCCTTCACCTGTGGATCCTCGAACACCTGGGACAGATCATTGATCGGCCCACAAGGCACGCCCGCCTGCTCCAGCTCGGCAACCCACTCGGCAGTCGTCTTGAACACCGTCGCCTGGCGAATCAGCGGAATCAACACCGCCCGGTTCGCCACCCGCAGCTTATTAGTAGCGAAGCGCGGATCGTCAGCCCACTGTGGCTGCCCCGCCACTTCGGCAAACTTGCGGAACTGCCCGTCGTTACCCACGGTAAGAATGAAATCGCCGTCGGCCGTAGGAAAGTCCTGATAAGGCACGATGTTCGGATGCGCATTACCCAGACGCTTAGGCGCGTTGCCCGTCGTCAGGTAATTCATCGCCTGGTTAGCCAGACACGCAACCTGCACATCCAGCAACGCCATATCGATGTGTTGGCCGCCCCCGTCGTGATCGCGATGAGCCAACGCCGCAAGAATCGCCACCGTCGAATACAGACCGGTAAGAATATCCGTCAGAGCCACACCGACCTTTACCGGCCCGGCACCTTCATCACCCTCGGGACGACCGGTCAGGCTCATCAGCCCGCCCAGCCCCTGAATCATGAAGTCATATCCAGCACGCTTGGCATAAGGCCCGGTCTGGCCGAACCCGGTAATCGAGCAATAGATCAGGTTCGGATTGATCGCCTTCAGCGATTCATAGTCCAGCCCATACGCCGCCAGACCACCGACCTTGAAGTTCTCGATAAGGATGTCCGACTTCGCCGCCAGCTCGCGCACCAGCTTCTGCCCCTCAGGACGCGTGAAGTCGATAGTCACCGATTGCTTGTTGCGGTTGGCCGACAGGTAATAAGCCGCTTCCGAAGTGTTCTCGCCATAAGCGTCTTTAAGGAAGGGCGGCCCCCAGGCGCGCGTGTCATCACCATTACCCGGGCGCTCAACCTTGATCACTTCGGCGCCAAGGTCGGCGAGGATTTGCCCGGCCCAGGGCCCGGCCAACACTCGCGATAAATCCAGTACCCGCAGATGCGACAGCGCGCCCATGGTCGCTCTCCTATTAATAGAACGCCTGCAGACCGGTTTGCGCACGGCCGAGAATCAGCGCGTGAACGTCGTGAGTGCCTTCATAGGTATTCACCACTTCCAGGTTGACCAGGTGACGGGCCACGCCGAATTCATCGGAGATACCGTTGCCGCCCAACATGTCGCGCGCCATACGGGCGATGTCTAGCGACTTGCCGCAGGAGTTGCGCTTCATGATCGAAGTGATTTCGACCGCCGCAGTACCTTCATCTTTCATACGACCCAGACGCAGGCAGCCTTGCAGCGCCAACGTTATCTCGGTCTGCATGTCGGCCAATTTCTTCTGGATCAACTGAGTAGCGGCCAATGGGCGACCGAACTGTTGACGATCCAGCGTGTACTGGCGAGCGGTGTGCCAGCAGAACTCGGCAGCGCCCAGTGCGCCCCAGGAAATGCCATAGCGCGCAGAGTTAAGGCAGGTGAACGGGCCTTTCAGACCGCGCACGTCCGGGAAGATGTTCCCTTCAGGTACAAACACGTTGTCCATGACGATCTCACCGGTGATCGATGCACGCAGGCCGACCTTGCCGTGAATCGCCGGAGCGCTCAGGCCTTTCCAGCCCTTCTCCAGGACGAAGCCACGGATGTCGCCGGCATCGTCCTTACCCCAGACCACGAACACGTCGGCGATCGGGCTGTTAGTGATCCACATTTTCGCGCCGGTCAGGCTGTAGCCGCCTTCGACTTTGCGTGCACGGGTGATCATCGCGCCCGGGTCGGAACCGTGGTTTGGCTCGGTCAGGCCGAAGCAGCCGATCCATTCGCCGGACGCCAGTTTCGGCAGGTATTTCTGTTTCTGGGCTTCGGTACCGAATTCGTTGATCGGCACCATCACCAGCGAGGACTGCACGCTCATCATCGAGCGATAGCCGGAGTCGACCCGCTCCACTTCACGAGCAATCAGGCCGTAGCTGACGTAGTTGAGGCCGCTGCCACCGTACTGCTCAGGGATGGTCGCGCCCAACAGGCCGACTTCGCCCATTTCGCGGAAGATCGCCGGATCAGTCTTCTCATGACGGAAAGCTTCAAGAACACGCGGCGCGAGCTTCTGCTGAGCGAACTGCTCGGCGGTGTCGCGGATCATGCGCTCTTCTTCGGTGAGCTGTTGATCCAGCAGCAGGGGATCGATCCAGTTGAAGCTAGCTTTACCGCCCATGAGTGTGTCCTCCAATCGGGTGAATTAACGTGGCATTGATCCTAGGCGCGGTTCGCCGTCGCGGCAAACGAGGATTTCGCATTCTGTTGTGCTAATTTCTCACTCCGAAACGTCGCGAAATGCCTTTTATGCGGCGCATTAGTGAGGTTGACGTACATGCGCAGGAAGATTCCCAGCACCACCGCCCTGATCAGCTTCGAAGCCGCCGCACGTCATGAAAGCTTTACCCGCGCCGCCGAAGAACTTTCCCTCACCCAGGGTGCCATTTGCCGACAGATCGCCAGCCTTGAGGAATTCCTCAGCGTCGAACTGTTCCGACGTTCGCGACGGGGAGTGAAACTGACCGAAGCAGGACTTTCCTACAGTCGTCGGGTCGCCACGCAACTCGATGCGGTTGAGCGCGACACCCTCTCAGTGATGGGCCAGCAAGGCACCAATGTGATCGAACTGGCGGTGGTGCCAACCTTCGGTACGCAATGGCTGCTGCCGCGCCTCAAGGATTTCCAGCTCAAGCACCCGGAAGTCACGGTCAACCTGACCAACCGCACGCGGCCCTTCCTGTTTGCCGACACGGAGTTCGATGCGGCGATCTACTTTGGCGACGCCGATTGGTCGGGTACCGAATCCCACAGACTGATGGGCGAGAATCCGATGCCGGTTTGTAGCCCCGCCCTACTCGGCAACAAGACGCTTCTCACAGCCTGCGAAATTGCCGAGCTACCGTTGTTGCAGCAGACCACTCGCCCGTACGCCTGGCGACAGTGGTTTAACTCGCAACACCTGAATATCCCGCGCGACATGACAGGCCCACGCTACGAGCTATTCTCCATGCTCGCCCAGGCAGCCATGCACGACATGGGCATCGCACTGATTCCACCGTTCCTGATTCAGCGTGAGTTAGCCGAGAAGCGCTTGGTGATTGCCAACCCGCAAGCACTCTCCAGCATCAAGGCCTATTACCTGATGATTCCCGAACGAAAGGTCGAATCAGCGTCATTAAAGGCATTTCGTGACTGGCTGGTAATTCAGGCGCAGAGCTACAGCCTAGAAGGATGAAGGCTTACAGCAATACCTAACCCCGTAGTCAGAAAATCAAAAGCCCTACAGATATAAGTATTTGTCGCTATTCAGCAGACTGTATCCGAAAGTCGTACAGACGTCCCACAAGCGCCTGACGACGTGGCTTTGAGCCTGCATGGACGACACATTGCTGCCTATTCACGCCACCGATGAGAAATATTTTCATAATCGGTCACAATCCTTGTAAGGCACGGCCTGCAAGGGATTCAGCTGGCCATCTGCGACATTCGGTCACGGCATGACTTGTAGTTAATTTTCCGTCACCCGTCATAATCCCTTGAAGGGCATAAAGTTCGCCTGCAAAATGCCGCGCCCCGCCCTGATTTGGCGGGATCGTGCTGATCGGCCGCCCCAGTCGCACCATCCGTAGTGCATGGGTTTACTCAATAAGATCACGCAGGAGATTTGACGTGCACATTGGTGTTCCTCTCGAAACCCAGACCGGTGAAACACGGGTTGCTGCAACCCCGGAAACCATTAAAAAGCTGATCAGCCAAGGTCATAAGGTCACTGTGCAAACCGGCGCCGGCGTTAAAGCCAGTGTGGTCGACAGTGCCTATGAAGCGGCAGGCGCAACCATTGGCAGTGCCAATGACGCGTTTGGCGCCGAGCTGATTCTCAAAGTGGTCGCGCCAAGCGATGCCGAACTGACGCTGATCAAGCGCGGTACGGTGTTGGTCGGCATGCTCAACCCGTTCAACAACGAAACCATCGCGAAGATGGCCGAGTGCGGCATTACCGCGTTCGCCCTCGAAGCGGCGCCGCGCACCTCGCGCGCGCAGAGTCTCGATGTGTTGTCGTCGCAAGCGAACATTGCCGGCTATAAAGCTGTGTTGCTGGCCGCTCATCACTATCCGCGCTTCATGCCAATGCTGATGACCGCTGCGGGCACCGTGAAAGCGGCGCGCGTGCTGATTCTTGGCGCTGGCGTGGCCGGGTTGCAGGCGATTGCCACGGCGAAACGCCTGGGTGCGGTGATCGAAGCGTCTGACGTACGTCCGGCGGTAAAAGAGCAGATCGAATCCCTCGGCGCGAAGTTCGTCGACGTGCCGTACGAGACCGATGAAGAGCGCGAATGCGCCGTCGGTGTCGGCGGTTACGCGCGGCCAATGCCGGCGAGCTGGATGCAGCGTCAGGCCCAGGCCGTGCACGAGCGCGCCAAGCAGGCTGACATCGTCATCACCACCGCGCTGATTCCGGGCCGCAAGGCACCGACGCTGTTGAGCGCGGACACCGTGGCGCAGATGAAACCGGGTTCGGTGGTCATCGACCTCGCGGCGGCTCAGGGCGGCAACTGCCCGCTGACCGTGGCTGATCAGGTCGTGGTCGAGAATGGCGTGACCATTTGCGGCCCGACCAACCTGGCCGGCGAAGTCGCTGCAGACGCTTCGGCACTGTACGCACGCAACCTGCTGGACTTCCTCAAGCTGCTCTTCACCAAAGAAGGCCAGTTCGACGTCAACCTCGAAGACGACATCGTCGCCGCGTGCCTGATGTGCCGCGACGGCCAAGTCATCCGCAAAAACGCCTAAGCAGGGATTCAGACGATGGAAGAGCTTATCTCCCCCGGTATCTACAACCTGATCATCTTCGTGCTGGCGATTTATGTCGGTTACCACGTGGTCTGGAACGTTACACCTGCGCTGCACACGCCGTTGATGGCGGTGACCAACGCCATCTCGGCGATCGTGATTGTCGGCGCCATGCTGGCGGCGGCATTAACTGTCACGCCGCTGGGCAAAACCATGGGCACCCTCGCCGTGGCACTGGCGGCGGTCAACGTGTTTGGTGGCTTCCTGGTCACCCGCCGCATGCTTGAGATGTTCAAGAAGAAAGCCCCGAAAGTAAAAGAAGAGGCGCCGAAGTAATGAGCATGAATCTCGTCACGACGCTCTACCTGATCGCGTCGATCTGCTTTATCCAGGCCCTCAAAGGCCTGTCGCACCCGACCACCTCGCGGCGCGGCAACCTGTTCGGCATGCTCGGCATGGCGTTGGCGATCCTCACCACCGTCGGCCTCATCTATAAGCTCGGCGCTGAGCTCGCGACTGCCGGTATCGGCTACGTGATTATTGGCCTGCTGGTCGGCGGCACGGCCGGTTCGATCATGGCCAAGCGCGTTGAAATGACCAAGATGCCGGAACTGGTCGCCTTCATGCACAGCATGATCGGCCTCGCGGCAGTGTTCATCGCCATCGCTGCGGTGGTTGAGCCGCAATCGCTGGGCATCGTTAAACAGCTGGGCGACTCGATCCCGACGGGCAACCGTCTGGAGCTGTTCCTCGGCGCGGCGATCGGTGCGATCACCTTCTCCGGTTCGGTGATTGCGTTCGGCAAGCTGTCGGGCAAGTACAAGTTCCGTCTGTTCCAGGGCGCACCGGTACAGTTCACCGGTCAGCACAAGCTCAACGCGGTGCTGGGTCTGGCTACGCTGGCACTCGGCCTGACCTTCATGTTCACCGGCAACCTCACCGCGTTCGCGCTGATGCTGGCGCTGGCGTTCGTGATGGGCGTGCTGATCATCATCCCGATTGGCGGTGCAGACATGCCGGTCGTGGTGTCGATGCTCAACAGCTATTCGGGCTGGGCGGCGGCAGGTATCGGCTTCTCGCTGAACAACTCGATGCTGATCATTGCCGGTTCGCTGGTGGGTTCGAGCGGTGCGATCCTCTCGTACATCATGTGCAAGGCGATGAACCGTTCCTTCTTTAATGTACTGCTCGGCGGTTTCGGCAACACAGCCGATGCAGGCCCTGCCGGTGCGAAAGAAGCCCGCCCGGTAAAATCCGGTTCGGCTGACGACGCGACTTTCCTGCTGACCAACGCCGACACCGTGATCATCGTGCCGGGTTATGGCTTGGCAGTAGCGCGTGCACAACATGCGCTGAAAGAGCTGACCGAGAAGCTGACCCACCGTGGTGTGACCGTGAAGTACGCGATCCACCCGGTTGCCGGCCGTATGCCGGGGCACATGAACGTCCTGCTCGCCGAGGCCGAAGTGCCTTACGATCAGGTGTTCGAGATGGAAGACATCAACTCCGAGTTCGGCCAGGCCGACGTGGTGTTGGTGCTCGGCGCGAACGACGTGGTCAACCCGGCCGCGAAGAACGATCCGAAGTCGCCGATTGCCGGCATGCCGATTCTGGAAGCATTCAAGGCCAAGACCATCATCGTCAACAAGCGCTCGATGGCCAGCGGCTATGCCGGTCTGGACAACGAGCTGTTCTACCTGGACAAGACCATGATGGTGTTCGGCGACGCGAAAAAAGTCATCGAAGACATGGTTAAAGCGGTCGAATAATTCCCCGCTGCAACACCGAACGCCCCGACTTGTCGGGGCGTTTTTGTTTGCGCAAACAGTCGGACAATTTGCCGCGTTGTTGCAGATCCAGTAACGGTGTTTTACTTGAAACCCGCTGAATAGACGCCTCGTTTGCGACCTTGGTAGCGGGACAGGCGCCCGTCAAATTCACTAGACTGCGCATCCTGCTACTCGCTTCCCGAGATAATAATCCATGTACCGTGACCGTATTCGCCTGCCTTCGTTGTTGGACAAAGTGATGAGCGCCGCCGACGCAGCCGCTCTGATTGAGGACGGCATGACCGTCGGCATGAGCGGTTTCACCCGTGCCGGCGAAGCCAAAGCCGTCCCTCACGCATTGGCCGAGCGCGCCAAGGTCACGCCGCTGAAGATCAGCCTGATGACCGGTGCCAGCCTGGGCAACGACCTCGACAAGCAACTGACCGAAGCCGGCGTGCTGTCGCGGCGCATGCCGTTCCAGGTCGACAGCACTTTGCGCAAGGCGATCAACGCCGGCCAGGTGATGTTCATCGACCAGCATCTGTCGGAAACCGTCGAGCAACTGCGCAATCAGCAACTGAAGCTGCCGGACATCGCGGTCATCGAAGCCGTGGCCATCACCGAACAGGGCCACATCGTGCCGACCACTTCGGTGGGCAACTCGGCGAGCTTCGCGATTTTCGCCAAACAGGTGATCGTCGAGATCAACCTGGCGCACAACGCTAATCTCGAAGGCCTGCACGACATCTATATCCCTACTTATCGCCCGACGCGCACGCCGATCCCGCTGGTAAAAGTCGACGACCGTATTGGCAGTACAGCAATTCCGATTCCGCCGGAGAAGATTGTCGCCATCGTTATTACCCAGCAGTCGGATTCGCCGTCCACCGTGTCGACGCCGGACGTCGATACCAACGCCATCGCCGAGCACCTGATCACCTTCTTCAAACAGGAAGTCGACGCCGGGCGCATGACCAACAAGCTCGGCCCGTTGCAGGCCGGCATCGGCAATATTGCCAACGCGGTGATGTGTGGCCTGATCGATTCGCCGTTCGAAGACCTGACCATGTACTCCGAAGTGTTGCAGGATTCGACCTTCGACCTGATCGACGCCGGCAAGCTGAGCTTTGCTTCGGGCAGCTCGATCACCTTGTCGGAGCGCCGCAACAGCGACGTGTTCGGCAATCTCGAGAAGTACAAGGACAAATTGGTGCTGCGTCCGCAGGAGATCTCCAACCACCCGGAAGTGGTGCGCCGCTTGGGCATTATCGGGATCAACACGGCGCTGGAGTTCGACATCTACGGCAACGTCAATTCCACCCACGTCTGCGGTACGCGGATGATGAACGGCATCGGTGGCTCGGGTGACTTCGCGCGCAACGCGCACCTGGCGGTGTTCGTGACCAAGTCGATCGCCAAGGGCGGCGCGATCTCCAGCGTAGTGCCGATGGTCAGCCACGTTGACCACACCGAGCACGACGTCGACATTCTGGTGACCGAAGTCGGCCTCGCCGATCTGCGTGGCCTGGCGCCACGGGAGCGTGCGCGGGTCATCATTGATAACTGTGTGCACCCGGACTTCCGCCAGGCGCTCAACGATTACTTCACGGCGGCCTGTGCGATTGGTGGCCACACCCCGCACATCCTGCGGGAAGCGCTGAGCTGGCATATGAACCTGGAAGAAACCGGGCGCATGCTGGCGGTGTAATTCACACAGATGAACCGCTGATGCAAACACAGTTTGCATCGGCGGACTCTCGCAAGTCTCCCGCCCGACAAAAACTGTACTGCTGTACTGGTCATTTCCTACAGCATTTGCCTACCTTTCCTGACGAATTGAGCAAAAACGCACTACTTAAGTGCGGACAGGTACAGTTTGCTCTATTTCGACCCGTACACCGCCTATAAACAGTTAACTGGTCACTCACAATACAGTTGAACTGTATCTAGAGAGACTAGGCAAACGAGAGGATCATGGGCACCAGTCAAACCACTACCTGATCCCGCCACAAGCGGAAGGATGTCAACCATGGAACGTACACTCAGTTCCGAACTGTTCTTCGAAGACAAAGCTGCAAAAAACCAGGCTTCCATGCCTCTGCGCGTTCTCGCTAACCTGATGTTGTGGCAGCGCCGCATCTCCAGCCGCCACCAATTGGCCCGTCTGGATTCGCGTTTGCTGGCTGACGCCGGTATCAGCGAAGCTCAACGCTACGAAGAGCTGAGCAAGCCGTTCTGGCGCTAAGCAGCGTCGCTGGCTCTGGTCGTTAGACCCACCGCCAGCAACCCGAATTGCACAAGCAAAACCCGTCGTGGGAAACCACGACGGGTTTTGTCGTTTCAGCCCCTGAAAAACCCAAACCAGTACAGTTCACATAATTCTAAATAAAACCATTACAATTGTAGGAGCTGCCGAAGGCTGCGATCTTTTGATCTTGAAAATCCAAAGCAAAAGATCGCAGCCTTCGGCAGCTCCTACAGGTTTTTCGTCTGGATGCTGGTTTGGCGAACGCATCTGCGCCTAATATCCACACAGAACGTGGCGAATGATGCGCAACAGGCGTCTGACTCCTCAGATACCGAGCCACCTCTCAATACGGTTTATTCACAGGAGTTACATCATGTCCCGTCTTCGCCTGCTCAGCGCTGCTGCCCTTCTGGCCGTTGCTGCCAACGCCAGCGCCACCAGTTTCATCGTTACCACTGACGCCGTCGTCGGTGCGCTGAAATCTTCGTCCGACGCCACTTCCGATGTGACCTCGTCGTTCCGTGACGACAAAATCGTCCTCGCTGCCCGTGATGACGCGGCCAGCTTCGTCGCTACCCAAGGCGATATCCGTGGCGTGAAACTGGAAAGCGCGCTGGATCACATCCGCCACCAGGCTCCACAACTGAACGCGACCGACGCAGAGCTGGCTCAGGCCATCCTGACGATCTAAGCGATTCGAGCATTGCGGGACACGCCAGCCGTGTCCCGATGTTTCGAGACTGGCTCTGGCCCGGGCATTGCGCTAGCCTTGCGGCTCGCTAACAGTTACCGAGTCCGATGCGTTTTCTTCCAAATCTGCTGATCCCTTCCGTATTGCTGAGCGCCTGTTGGGCGACGTCGGTCGATGCCTATGATGCTTTCAATGCGTCGACGCAAGGCATTGTCGTCAGTGGTTACGCCACCAGCATGGTGTCTTCCGCGCCTTTCGACCGTAAACTGCTGTTCGCCGCTCACGATGACGCGGCAGCGTTCGTGGCCAGTGACGGCCAATTGCGTGGGGCGCAGCTGGAATCCGCGCTGAATTACCTGCGTAAAAAACGGCCGAAACTTCATGTCTCTGACCTTGAACTGGCAGAAGCAATTCTCGTCCAATAGTTAACACAGCCCTTAGTTAACCTGTCCCTCCGGAGTCGTTCCATGCGTAGCCCGCTGATTGCTGCCGCCCTTGGCCTGTTTTTGTTGGCCGACGTGGCCCAGGCGCACACCCTGGTAGCCACCAGTAACATCATCGTTCGTGCCTCCCAGCGCACCATCGATTTCACCTCCGACACCACCACCTCGATCCGCGACTCGAAAATCATCCGCGAAGCGCACGATGACGCCGCCAGTTTCGTCGCCACCAATGGTGATATCCGTGGCGCGCACCTTGAAGCCGCCCTCAACACTTTGCGCACCCGCGTCCCGGAAGCCCGCGACGCCAGTGATCAGGTACTCGCCGAAGCCATCCTCGCACTGTGAAGTCACTCGGCGCCTGGCTGCTGGCCGGCGCGTTGTTGCTACTTGGCAACAGCGCCCACGCCAGCCTGCAATTGCGGCTCAAGACCGACGGTCTGAGCCCCGCCCAACAACAGGCCAGCCAGGCGCTGATCGATGAGGCGATGCAAAAACTGCCGCCGAGCTTTATCGAGCGGCTGGATCGGCGCATCGATGTCGGCTGGACTGACGACATGCCCGCCAACGCCTACGGCCAGGCGACGCTGGTTGCCGAACTCGATCTGAACCGCAAACTGCTCGCCGGCCTCACCGATGGCAGCGCCGCGAAAGAAAAAACCAATCGCCCCCACGGCACTGTGCGCCAGGAATTGCTCGCCACGGTGCTGCACGAAATTACCCACATTTATGACCGCGCCCGCTTGTGGCCGGACGCCGAGCGCACGCTGATCCAGCGTTGCACCCGCCGCTTCAACAGCGCCGGGCTGATAGGCATCCCAGATGAATGCCGTGGTCAGAACGGCCGTCGCTTTACCCTCAGCGATGATCCGCGCTTGCTTGATCTCGCCGGTTGGCAGCAATACGTCGGCCGTCGCGGTGAGCGTGAGCAGCACAATCGGCAGATCGCCCGCAGCCCCGATCTCTACGAGATTTCCAGCCCGAAAGAGTTCGTCGCGGTCAACATGGAGTACTTCCTTCTCGACCCGAGCTACGCCTGCCGCCGCCCCGCGCTGTACCGCTATTACCAGCAACATTTCGGCTGGGCGCCACCGGCCAAAGACACTTGCAGCAAGACCTTCGCGTTTTTGAACGCCGGTAACGACTTCGCCAAGCAGCCACTGGGGCACGTCGATCCGGAGCGGGTTTACGCGGTTGATTACTTGCTCGCAGAGGCCAATCAGAACTGGGTCAGCCGCTGGGGCCACAGCATGTTGCGCCTGGTGATCTGCGCGCCGGGCCGTCCGCGTGGGCCGGATTGCCGACTCGATCTCGATCAGCATCTGGTGTTGTCGTACCGTGCCTTTGTCGGCGATGTGCAGCTATCGAGCTGGGACGGACTGGTCGGCAAATACCCTTCACGGCTATTCGTACTGCCGCTGGCGCAGGTGATCGACGAATACACCAAGACCGAATTGCGCAGCCTCGCCTCCGTGCCGATCAACCTGTCACGGGAAGAGATCGAAGGCGTGGTCGAACACGCTGCCGAGATGCATTGGAGCTACGACGGCAACTACTTCTTCCTCTCCAACAACTGCGCGGTGGAAGGTTTGAAACTGTTGCGCAGCGGCAGTGATAACAGCCGGTTCGTTGGACTCGACAGCATCATGCCCAACGGCTTGCTGGAAGTGATGAAGGGCCGCGGGTTGGCCGATACCAGCGTGTTGGATGATCCGAAAGAAGCGCTGCGTCTGGGTTATCGTTTCGACTCGTTCCGCGATCGCTATCAGGCGATGTTTGATGTGTTGAAGAAGCAGCTGCCGATCAAACAGACCACCGTTGAGGAATGGCTGTCGCTCACCGCCGAAGAACGCCGCGAGTGGTTCGAGCGTGCGGATCTGCGCACCAGCGCCGCCTTGTTGTTGCTGGAGCAGGCGAGTTATCGACGTCAGTTGTTGTTGGCTCAGGATGAGGTCAAGCAGCGCTACCTCGGCGCGCGCGAGCTGGAGAACGGCGGCATGGACAAGGCCAACGCGACGCTGCAGGAAATCCTCGCCAACAGTGGTTTTCTCAGTCGTCCGGCGGAGCTTCTTGATAGTCGTGGTTATGGGTTGCCACAGCCGAGCGAGTTCAAGCGACTGGAAGATGAAAGCAGCCAGCGGCAGAAGAAGTTGCTGGTGCTGTCGGGTGATCTGGATGCGGAAGTGCGCAAGTTGCTGGAGCCGAAGCGCGCTGCCGAGATTGCCGCGAGTGAGGAGAATGTGAAGCAGATTGGCGCGCATCTGCGCAAATTGCACAAGGCATCGGGTGGACTGGAGCTGCCCTGAACCTGATGCTGAGTGCATACCTTGTGGCGAGGGGATTTATCCCCGTTGGGTCGCGAAGCGGCCCCAAAATCAGCTAACCCGGTCAATCAGATAAACCGAGTCCGCTGAATTGCGACTGCTGCGCAGCCGAACGGGGATAAATCCCCTCGCCACAGGTGATGTGTGTCAGATCAATTGAGGACACCATCGAGAATTTCGTAAACGATCCCGGTGCCCACCGCGATCAGCACGATATCGCCGCCAGTCCGGCGCCATTCGTAGCCCGGATACACCGGCAAGCGACCCAACGCGCGACTGTCCAGACGCTCGCCGTAATAGCCGTGCGGCAGCGGCCGGCCACGCTCCAGATGAATCCCCGGAGGCGGCGGTGCGCCGCGTACAAAGTAGCCATGATTGTCACGAATGGTCTGGCGCACCGGGCCAAAGTCGTGCGGTGGCGGGCCGCCACGGTGATCGTTCTGCGGGCCACGATGATCGTCGCGATGATCATCACCATGGTTATCGTAATGGCCCTGCGACGGGCCGCCGTGGTCGTGATCGTCGCGCTGATCGGCGCTGGCCAGCAGCGGCGTTGCACTGATCATCAGTACGCCCAGTCCGGCTATCAGACGTTTCGGCATTTTCATCGGGTCTTTCCTCACGGCACAAACAGCAAAAAGGGCTGCAGAACGCTGTTCTGAAGCCCTCGGTCTTGCTGGATTAGTCTGCGCTTTGAGGTGCTAATTCCTCTGTATCAGGAACTTTACCTTCAGCTGACGCGGGCCTTACGCACGCCTTCGGACAGTGCCGAGCACAGACCCAACACACCGTCGACGGCTTGGGCTGGCGTGGTCGCATTAGCGATGTGATCGATCAATGCCGAACCCACCACCACACCATCAGCCAGACGCGCGATGGCCGCCGCTTGCTCCGGCGTGCGGATGCCGAAACCGATGCTGATTGGCAGATCGGTGTGACGACGCAGACGGGTCACCGCCTCTTCGACGTGTTCCAGCGTCGCAGCGCCAGCACCGGTCACACCGGCCACCGACACGTAGTAAACGAAACCGGAGCTGCCATTGAGCACTCGCGGCAGACGCGCATCGTCGGTGGTCGGCGTGGTCAGACGGATGAAGTCCAGACCGGCAACCTGCGCCGGGTCGCAGAGTTCTGCGTTGTGCTCAGGCGGCATGTCGACCACGATCAGGCCATCGACGCCGGCCTCTTTCGCGTCAGCGATGAAGCGCTCAACGCCATACATGTGGATCGGGTTGAAGTAACCCATCAGCACCAGCGGCGTGTCGCTGTTGCCTTCACGGAACTCGCGAACCATTTGCAGGGTTTTCACCAGGTTCTGTTTGGCGCCCAAGGCACGGATGTTCGCCAACTGGATCGCCGGGCCATCGGCCATCGGGTCGGTGAACGGCATGCCCAGCTCGATCACGTCGGCGCCCGCACCCGGCAAACCTTTGAGGATCGCCAGCGAAGTGTCGTAGTCCGGATCACCGGCGGTGACGAAGGTCACCAGCGCGGCGCGGTTCTGTTCTTTGAGGTCGGCAAAACGGGTTTGCAGGCGGCTCATCAGTGTTTCTCCTGCTTTGACTGCTCTTGCTGAGAGTGTTCCATGTGATGCATGACGGTCTGCATGTCTTTGTCGCCACGGCCCGACAGATTGACCACCATCAGGTGATCCTTCGGCAGCTTCGGTGCGCGTTTGAACACTTCGGCCAAGGCGTGGGCGCTTTCCAGTGCAGGAATAATCCCTTCCAGGCGGCAGCATTTGTGGAACGCATCCAGCGCTTCGTCGTCGGTCACCGAGGTGTACTGAACGCGGCCGATGTCATGCAACCACGCGTGTTCCGGGCCGATACCCGGGTAGTCGAGGCCGGCGGAAATCGAGTGGGCGTCGATGATTTGGCCATCGTCGTCCTGCAGCAGGAAAGTACGGTTGCCGTGCAACACACCCGGAACGCCGCCATTCAGGCTCGCCGCGTGCTTGCCGGTTTCAATGCCGTAACCGGCCGCTTCAACACCGATGATTTCAACGCTCTTGTCGTCGAGGAACGGGTGGAACAGGCCCATCGCGTTGGAACCGCCACCGATGCACGCCACCAGGCTGTCCGGCAGACGACCTTCCTGCGCTTGCAACTGATCGCGGGTTTCCTTGCCAATCACGGCCTGGAAGTCGCGAACCATCGCTGGGTATGGATGTGGGCCGGCCACGGTGCCGATCAAGTAGAAGGTGTTGTCGACGTTGGTCACCCAGTCACGCAGGGCTTCGTTCATCGCGTCTTTCAGGGTGCCAGTGCCGGCAACAACCGGAATCACTTCAGCGCCCAGCAGTTTCATGCGGAAGACGTTGGCCTGCTGACGTTCGATGTCAGTGGTGCCCATATAGATCACGCAATCCAGACCGAAACGTGCGGCGACGGTGGCAGTGGCCACGCCGTGCATGCCAGCGCCGGTCTCGGCGATGATGCGTCTCTTGCCCATGCGCCGCGCCAGCAGAATCTGGCCTATGCAGTTGTTGATCTTGTGCGCGCCGGTGTGGTTCAGCTCTTCGCGCTTGAGATAAATCTTCGCGCCACCGCAGAACTCGGTCAGGCGTTCAGCGAAATACAGTGGGCTCGGACGTCCGACGTAGTCACGCTGGAAGTAGGCCAATTCTTCTTTGAAGGCCGGATCTTCCTTGGCCGCTTCGTATTCGCGGGCCAGATCGAGGATCAACGGCATCAGGGTTTCCGCCACGTAGCGGCCACCGAACGAGCCGAACAGGCCGTTATCGTCCGGGCCATTACGCAGATCAGAGGTGTTCGAAGTCTGGGTCATGATTCGCTCCAGGTGAATTCGGGTAAAAAGACAATGACGACCACTCTACCCCTGACCTACTACGCTGAAAACCGATAAGATCGCCACAACCTGTCAGGAAAACTCACAGATACCATGAGCCACGACCTTCCCCCGCTGAACGCCCTGCGCGCGTTCGAAGCGACCGCCCGTCTGAACAGTGTCAGTCAGGCTGCCGAGCAGCTACACGTTACTCACGGTGCGGTCAGTCGTCAGCTCAAAGTGCTCGAAGAACACCTGGGTGTCAGCCTGTTCGTCAAGGATGGTCGCGGCTTGAAACTCACAGATGCCGGCATGCGTTTGCGTGATGCCAGTGGCGAAGCTTTTGATCGGCTGCGCAGTGTTTGCGCCGAGTTAACCCAGAGCACCGCCGATGCGCCGTTTGTACTCGGCTGTTCTGGGAGTTTGCTGGCGCGATGGTTTATTCCGCGTTTGGGGCGATTGAATGCTGATCTGCCGGATTTGCGCCTGCATCTGTCGGCGGGTGAAGGCGATCTCGATCCACGACGTCCGGGGCTGGATGCTTTGCTGCTGTTCGCCGAACCGCCGTGGCCAGCAGATATGCAGGTTTACGAATTGGCCGCAGAACGCATCGGCCCGGTGATGAGCCCCCTGTTCAGCGGCTATCAGCGTCTGCAAGCCGCGCCAGCCTCGGCACTGCTCAATGAACCGCTGCTGCACACCACCTCGCGCCCACAAGCGTGGCCAAGCTGGGCACAGCAAAGCGACCTCGACGCAAAAGCGCTGAAGCTCGGGCAAGGTTTTGAGCATTTGTATTATTTGCTGGAGGCAGCCGTCGCTGGTCTCGGCGTGGCCATCGCGCCGGAGCCGTTGGTGACGGAAGATTTGAAGGCCGGTCGCCTGGTTGCGCCTTGGGGCTTCAGTGAAACCCCGGCGCAACTGGCGTTGTGGCTACCCAAGCGCGCCGCAGACGGACGCGCTCGGCAACTGGCGCAATGGCTCAAGAACGAGCTGCGCCAGAGCGATCACTCGCCGCGCTTGAACAGCAAGTAAGCGGCCAGCAGACCGATCGCACCGACCGCGACACCGGCGGTCGTCCACGGATGTTCCTGGGCGTAATCGCGGGTGGCGATCCCGGTCTCACGGGTTTTCACTTTGACTTCTTCATAGGCATCGCTGAGCAGGTGACGCGAATGTTTCAGCGCGCTTTCAGCATTGCTTTTCAGCGCCTTGAGGGTCTTGCGCGACTCGTCCGAAGCGTCGTCCTTCAGGCTTTCCAACGACTTGAGCAGACTCTCGATCTCGGCTTCCATGCTTTGCAACGAGGCTTTACGTAAAGAGGTGTTGGCCATGGTGGCTCTCCTGCATTGGTGATGAGTGGCGTGTGTTGGTTGGGACTTCGGTGGTTCGAGAAAGTGCAGAAAATCTGAACTTCGCCTGCTCAGCGCCGCCGAAATCAACAGTGCAGATTCACTGCTAGTCTCAATCCCACACGCCAAGGAGTTCGTTATGAGTGACCATCACACGTACAAGAAAGTCGAGCTGGTCGGTTCGTCGACCACTAGCATCGAAGAAGCCATCAACAACGCAATTGCCGAAGCCAACAAGACCATTCGCAACCTGGAATGGTTTGAAGTGACTGAAACCCGTGGTCATATCGAAAACGGTAAGGCTGCGCACTTTCAAGTGACGCTGAAAGTCGGCTTCAAGATTGCCAGCAGCTGAGTTTGGACTAGTCTTCTGAACTTGCGCGCTGGCCGAGTGCCATAGGAATGGCAAAGCGCTATAGGGTGAGCGCATCGGGTGGATGACCCGATGCCCGCCTCTTTCAATCCGACCAGGGAGTGCGACCGATGAAGAAGTTTATGTTGGCGGTAGGTTTGTTGAGCCTTGCGGGTGGTGCGTTTGCTGCCGGTAAGCCATGTGAAGAGCTGAAAAGCGAGATTGCGGCGAAGATTGATGCCAAAGGTGCTTCCGGGTATTCGCTGGAGATTGTCGACAAGGGCGCAGATGCTGGCGCTAAAGTTGTTGGCACCTGCGAAGGTGGTACCAAGGAAATCGTCTACAAGCGCGGTTGATTGCGCCTGAAATACAAAAAGCCGACGTGAATGCGTCGGCTTTTTTGTGTCCCATGTAGGAGCTGCGGCACGCTGCGATCTTTTGATCTTGCTCTAAAAACCTAGATCAAAAGATCGCAGCCTCGTTTCACTCGACAGCTCCTACAGGGGGCCGCGCGTTATCCTTTCATGACTTGCGCCAGCAGTTCGTACGAATGCACCCGATCAGCATGTTCATACAAATCGCTGGTAAAAATCAGCTCATCCGCCTGCGTCTGCTCAATCAGCACTTCCAGCTTCGCGCGAATTTTCTGCGGGCCGCCCACCATCGCCAGCCCAAGGAAATCACCCACCGCCTCACGCTCATGCGGCAGCCACAGGCCGTCCATGGTTTTCACCGGCGGACGCTGCACCAGACTCTGCCCGCGCATCAGCGCCAGAATGCGCTGGTACACCGACGTCGCCAGATAATCCGCCTGCTCATCGGTATCTGCGGCCACCAATGGCACACCGAGCATCACGTACGGCTTGTCGAGCACTGCCGACGGTTTGAAGTGATTGCGATAAACGCGGATCGCCTCATGCATGAAGCGCGGGGCGAAGTGCGAGGCGAATGCGTATGGCAAACCGCGTTCACCGGCCAGTTGTGCACTGAACAGACTGGAACCGAGCAACCAGATCGGCACATTGGTGCCCGTGCCCGGCATCGCGATCACCCGTTGATCCGGGGTGCGCGGGCCGAGGAAGCGCACCAGTTCGGCGACGTCCTCGGGGAAATCATCAGCGCTGCCTGAACGCTCGCGGCGCAGCGCACGCGCGGTCATCTGATCGGAACCAGGCGCACGGCCCAGACCGAGGTCGATCCGCCCCGGATACAGGCTTTCCAGGGTGCCGAACTGCTCGGCGATCACCAGCGGCGCATGGTTGGGCAGCATTACGCCGCCGGAGCCTACGCGAATGGTCGACGTACCGCCGGCCAGATAGCCGAGCAGCACCGAGGTCGCCGAGCTGGCGATGCCGTCCATGTTGTGGTGTTCCGCCACCCAAAACCGCGTGTAGCCGAATTTCTCGACGTGCTGCGCCAGATCCAACGAATTGCGCAGCGCTTGCGCCGGGCTGCCGTTTTCGCGCACTGGCACCAGATCGAGAGTAGAAAATTTTACGTCGGACAGTTGTTTCATAAACCTGCGTCTCCGAGTGAGGAGGCAGGTTTTTCTATGCGAACGAAAACCTGCCGAATCCATAAGCGTGTTTAAGCAATAAGGGCATATACCCGAGTTTCAATAGCAGCGACAAAATTTCCTACTAAAAAAGTCAACGATTCAGACGGGCTGAACTTTGTTCCGACGTCTATCCTCAGAAGCCTTGCAAGCAAAAACCACGACGACGCGGCGTTTCCGCGTCAGATCTTGAGGAGGCAGACATGGCTATCGTGAAGAAAGCATCCGCACATTGGGCAGGCGATCTGAAAACCGGCATCGGCTCGATCTCCACCGAAACCGGTGTCCTCAGAGAAGCACCGTACGGCTTCAAGGCCCGCTTCGAGGGCGGCAAGGGCACCAACCCGGAAGAACTGATCGGCGCTGCACATGCCGGTTGTTTCTCCATGGCGTTCTCGATGATTCTCGGCGATGCGGGCCTGACGGCTGACAGCATCGATACTCAGGCGGAAGTGACCCTTGATCAGGTGGACGGCGGTTTCGCGATTACCGCGGTGAAGCTGATTCTCAAAGCGAAAATCCCTGGGGCGACCCAAGCGCAGTTTGATGAGCTGAGCAAAAAGGCCAAGGAAGGGTGCCCGGTGTCGAAAGTGCTGAATGCGCAGATCAGCCTGGAGGCGACGCTGGTCAGCTGATTCTGCGTCAGCAGGTCTGACGCTTTCGCGAGCAAGCCCGCTCCCACTTTGGAATGCATTTCAAATGTGGGAGCGAGCCTGCTCGCGAAGGCCATTCACAAAACACCGCAGCACCTGGATCAGACTGCACATCTTGTGCGCAAAGTCAGAACTCGCTTCACCAAAATATGGTCGAATACGTGACAGCAGCTTCAGCGCACGCCCGTGCGCGCTGCCTCAGGGAGCTTCACTCATGAAACGTATTGGCTTGGCCATCCTCTGCAGTGCATTGGCCACTTCGGTTGTTGCGGCACCGAAAGACTGCGAAGAACTGAGAAAAGAAATCGAGATCAAGATCCAGGCCAAAGCCGTGCCTTCGTACACGCTGGAAATTGTCAGCAAGGAAGAGGCGGCCAAGCACGATATCGCCATGGTGGTGGGTTCGTGTGAGAACGGCACCAAAGCGATCATCTATCAGAAGAACGACTCCTGATAACGCTTAAGGCACGCAGTTGATCTGCCGTTCTTCGGCAACGATCTGCCCCTGACGATTGATCAACCGGGCGCTTGGCGTGAAGGCCAGCGACCGTGCTTCGAGCCGGTAACGTTGCCCGGCTTCGAAGTGGTCATAGGGTACGGTCATGTAACACAGGCGTTCCTGCGGATCGGTATCCATGCCCTGACCGCCGCCGAAAATCTCGAAATCGAAGCGCACCGTCAATTCATGGCTGCCCGGCGTGACCTGGAAAAAACGCCCATCGCGTAGACGCTGATTATCCAGGCGTTCAGCCATCAACACTTTGCCGCCGGGTGTCGGCATCGAAAAATCGACCCAGGCCATCTGTGGATCGACCGCTGGCAGCGGGCTCTGACAGCCGGCAAGCACACTTCCTACCAGCAACAACGTCAACCTGCGCATGATCAATGTCCTTTGATGTGGACAGCCAGCATACCGCCGATCAGGTCTTCTGGCAGCCCGCCGGTGTGCCCTGCCCGACGACTTTGCGCTGCTCATCATAAAGTTTGGCCCATGGCCGGAAACCAATACTGCCCGCCTGCAACTGATAGCGTTGGCCGGCGTTGAAATCCTTGAATTTCACATTCAACTGGCAATCGCGCCACAGCGGTTCGGCGTCGGGGCCGATGTTGCTGGCGTCTACCGGGAACTGATAGCGCACCTTCAATTCATGGCTGCCGGGCTCGACTTCGAAATAGCGTTTATCAATCGCGGCCTGGCTGTCGACCTTCAGCGCTTGCAGAGTCGTGTCCTGTTGCCGGGCATCGAGATCGATCCAGGCTTGTGAGGGGTCAGGGTCGGGCATTCCGAAATTGGCACAACCGGCCAGCGTCAGCAGGCCTCCCGTCAGCATCAACATGCGCATAGCGGTGCTCCTTAAGGCGGGATAGTCTTGCGAGCAGACTTTCCGGGGGGATTTCTTATTGTGATCAGGCCGTTTGCAAGCCATGGGTTACTTGATCGCGTTTTTCGGATTTTGTTTCCGGGTGTGATGTTTTTGTTGCTCAACGGTTGCGCCAGCGTCAGCTATTACAACCAGTTGGCCAGCGGTCAGCTGCAACTGCTGCGGGCGCGCGAGCCAGTGGCCGAGGTGATTGCCGACCCGGGCCGCGATGCGAAGTTGCGCGCACACCTGAGCCAATCGCAAAAGGCTCGTGCCTTCGCCAGCGAACATCTGCACCTGCCCGACAACCAAAGCTATCGCCTGTACGCCGACATTGGCCGGCCGTTCGTGGTGTGGAATGTGTTCGCCACTCAGGAGTTTTCCCTGACGCCGCAGAACCATTGCTTCCCGATTGCCGGGTGTGTGGCTTATCGCGGCTATTACAGCCAAGGCGCTGCGCGAGGCGAGGCGGCGATCCAGCGCTTGCAGGGCATGGACGTATCGATTGGCGGCGTCGAGGCCTACTCGACGCTGGGTTGGTTCAACGATCCGATCATCAACACGATGATGGGCTGGGGCGACGAACGCCTGGCCACGCTGATCTTTCATGAACTGGCGCATCAGCGCTTTTATGTGAAGGATGACACCGAGTTCAACGAGTCCTTCGCCACGTTTGTCGAGCAGGAAGGCACGCGGCAATGGCGCGCGTTTCGCGGGTTGCCGGCGGATACCGACTCGCGGTTGCAGCAGCGGGATCAATTCATTGAGCTGGTGCTGGATGTGCGCTCACGGCTGGAGAAGCTGTACGCACAGCCATTGCCGGCTGAGCAAATGCGCGAACGTAAAGCGGCTGAGTTCGAACAGTTTCGTCGGGACTATCGGGTGATGCGCGATAGCCAGTGGGCTGGGGATAAACGCTATGACGCCTGGGTGAACGCGCCGCTGAACAATGCGCGGTTGTTGCCGTTTGGCCTGTACGACCAGTGGGTGCCGGCGTTTTCGGCGTTGTTCAAACAGGTCGGGGGAGATTGGCTGAGGTTTTATGCCGAGGCTGAGCGGTTGGGTGGGTTGCCGGTGACTGAGCGTAAGGCGGCGCTCAAGGCATTGGCGGGATACTAATTTCGTGTTGGCTGGGCTGGCCTCTTCGCGGGCAAGCCTTGCTCCTACAGATGAATCGCGGGTGCGCTTTTTGTAGGAGCAAGGCTTGCC
>NZ_JASCPK010000098.1:0-22386 GCF_029959385.1 Pseudomonas sp. PS01303 | reverse complement strand
ATGTAGGAGCTGCCGAAGGCTGCGATCTTTTGATCTTGTTTTTTACAATCAACATCAAAAGATCGCAGCCTTCGGCAGCTCCTACAGGTGATTCCATATCTTTACAAAGGCTGTTTCACGCTTGAGACAGGCTCTGTAAAACAGTCGTTTGAGCGAACTAACCGCTTGTCTGACATTTCGATCGTCATACATACATTTTCCAGCGCTAAAGCTAGCATGCGCGCCGCCTTCCGATTGGTATACCAATTGACCAAAGAGTCAATAAATCAGGAATCCACTAAAACATTTACAAGCCTTGCAGAGAAATAAGTTGCGCGACGATTTTGCAATCAAACAGGTCGGTGGCCTGGAGTGTGTCTATCTGTCGATGACAGAACGCTTTGAACTCGACTGTTTTATCGGCCACTACATCAAGACCCGAAACCTGCGTGATGTCCCGAATATTGATCGCATCCTGCGCACCACCCTCGAAGGGTATCCCGGCCACCCGCCGGTGATGGTCAACGAGCTCAATGCCTGGATCGACCGAACCTTGGGCTATCGGGCCTCACACCCCGATTTCACGCAGTTGGAAGATCTGTAAAACCACGAAAAAGCCCCTTGAATCAAGGGGCTTTTTTTTGGATCAAAATTTGCGGTCAGGATCCGACAAGTCCCTGCCTTCATCGCGTTTCCACGTTTGTTCCTTGTGCTTCTCGCGTTCGATCTCTTCTTCGGTCGGTTCGTTTGTGTCATCTTCATCCTGTTGCGGATGTTCTTGCTCAGTCGCCATGCCCACCTCCTGTCACAAGTAAACGGTCATCCTTACAGCGTAGAACAGATTCGCTCAGGCAACTTACAACCACCAACGCAACAAAAAGAAGAACGCCATGCTTAACAACATGCTGAGCAACGTGTTGCGTGTGGCTAGAACAAGGCCAATAGCCACCAATGAACTAAGCAGGTAAGGATTGTCCCACTGCAGATTCAATTGTTTGTCCGGCATGAATACGATTGGCCCGCAGATCGCGGTGAGCATTCCCGGTACGGCAAAACCGAGAAACTGCCGCGCGTTGCTACTCAGGCGCACCGGCAAACGCGGCTCGAGAAACACGTAACGGTTGAGGAACACCAGAATCCCCATGCCGAAAATCACTGCCCAAACCATCATGTGCGCTCCCGATACAGCTTGTTGCAAATAAATCCTGCGGTCATTCCCGCCAGCCCCGACAACACCAGCGCCGAGCCCCACTGCCAATAACTGAACAGCACCGAACAAAACAGCGACACTGCCACGCACACCACCGTCGGTACGTTACGCACCACCGGTGTGATCAGGGCGATGAAAGTGGCGGCAATCGAGAAGTCCAGGCCCAAATGTTCAAGCCCCGGAATGCTGCTGCCGAGGACGATGCCGGCCAGCGTGAACAGATTCCAGGCGATATAGAACGTCAGGCCGACGCCCAACGCATACCAGCGATTGAACTGCTGGCGATCGTGTTGACTGGTCAAGGCAAACAGCTCATCGGTGAGCAAAAAACCCAGGCCGATCCGCCAGCGTCCCGGTAACGGCGAAATCACCGAACGCATGCTCATGCCGTAAAGCAAATGCTGTGAGGTCAGCAAAACCGTGGTCAGCAGAATCGAGAAAATCCCCGCGCCGCCCTTGAGCATGCCAATCGCCACCAGTTGCGCGGCACCGGCAAACACAATGCTCGACAAGCCCTGCCCTTGCAGCGGCGTGAGATTGGCTTCGATCGCCATGGAGCCGGCCAGCAGCCCCCAAGGCGCCGTTGCCAGTGATAACGGCATGATCGCCAAAGCGCCGCGAAGAAACGCACTGCGCGGTAAAAGTGAGTCAGACATAACGCCCTTCAACCAGAGAAACGGCCGAAGACTGTGCCAGCAAACGCTGCTTTTTGGCTTGAACAATCTTGCGCACTTGTGGGAAATCGGCCCGAGTCAGCCGTTCATCGGCCAACTGCTTGCAACGCCTCCATGCTAGCAACATGCTGGCGCTGGATTTTTCCGTTGAAGACTTTTCCGAGACCGTGCCCGCCATGACCGCCATCGACAGCGACGTGTACAAGACCCTGCTGGAATCGACCAAAGCCATCCCGTGGCGAATCGACTGGGCAACCATGACCTTCAGCTACATCGGCCCGCAGATCGAAACCCTGCTCGGCTGGCAGCAAAACAGTTGGGTCGGGGTCAACGACTGGGTCGAACGCATGCACCCGGACGATCGCGATTACGTGGTGGAATTCTGCGTCTCGCAGTCACGCGCCGGCGTCGATCACGAAGCCGATTACCGTGCGTTGACCAGCACCGGCGAATACGTGTGGATCCGCGATGTCGTGCACGTGGTGCGCAAGGACGGTGAAGTTGAGGCGCTGGTGGGGTTCATGTTCGACATCAGCGAGCGCAAGAAAACCGAAGAGCACCTGATACGCCTGCAGAAGCAACTGGAGGAATATTCGTTTCAGGACGGTCTCACCGGGATCGCCAATCGGCGCATGTTCGATACCGTGCTGGAACGCGAATGGGCCACCGCGCAACGCAGTGGCTTGCCGCTGTCGTTGCTGATCCTCGATATCGATTATTTCAAGCAGTACAACGACCATTACGGCCACATCAAGGGCGACGAATGCCTGCGTCAGGTCGCGAAGACGTTATCGCTGGCGGCCAATCGGCCACGGGACTTTATTGCGCGGATTGGCGGCGAAGAGTTTGTCTGGTTGCTGCCGGAAACCGATGCGGAGTCGGCACGACTGGTGGCGCACAAATGCCTGCACCTGATCCGCCAGCAACAGATCGCTCATGAGCATTCGGCGGTGTCGCCGCTGGTCACGTTGAGTCTCGGGGTTGGCACCACGCAAGTCGCCGTCGGTAGTGATCCGCTGCACTTCGTCGAACAGGTCGACAAGTTGCTGTATCAGGCCAAGCACAACGGGCGGATGCGCGCCGAGTTCGCTGATTTTCGCACTGACGTGTAAGCACCCGAGCGGCGTAAGATAGCGCCATTCGCAATCACGTCAGGGAGACGACATGCTGTACCGAATCGCAGCCGACGGGCTGGTGCTGTTTCATTTGTGCTTTATTTTGTTCGTGCTGTTTGGCGGATTGCTGGTGCTCAAGTGGCCACGTCTGATGTGGCTGCATCTGCCAGCGGCAGCCTGGGGCGTGGCGGTCGAGGTATTGCACCTGACCTGCCCGCTGACCTACTGGGAAAACCTGATGCGCCACGCCGCCGGGCAGACCGAATACGCCGGCGGTTTTATCGAGCATTACGTCTGGCCGATCATCTACCCGGCCGGGCTCACTCCACAGATTCAACTGGCGCTGGGCAGCGTGGTGCTGGCGGTCAATCTGCTGGTCTACGGTCGCCTGTTCCGCGCATGGAAACTGCGCAGCAAGCACGCGCTTTAACGCGACGCTTGCCTCAGGTTTTCCAGCCAGGCCGGATCCAGACGCGTCTGCTCGGTATCGATTCCCAGCGTCTGCATCCGCTCTTTATGCGTTTCGACTTCCCGCCACAGTTGCCCATGATCGCTGGAGTTGCCGTCCAATTCATGCATCTGCGTCAGCCCCAGATGATAGAAGCGCAACACTTTCATCGCCGTCGGATCGTTCTTCTCCACCGCCGCTGTCACTTGATGCATCACATTGGTGATGCTCATCAGGCTGCGCTTGAGCCGCCAGCTATACACCGCTGGGGCCATCCAGCTCTGATTCCAGAAGCGCCCGCGCAGCAGGGCCGCCGTCAGCAGAAATGCCAGAAACACCCCGCCGACGTTAAACCGCAGGTTATCGCCGCCGGGCTCACCGAACAGCGCGACTGCCACGCTGGAAAACAACATCGCCAGCACCAGGAACAGCACGGCAATGATGATCGTGCTGCGCCGGGTCTGCTGGCGAAAGGTAGCGGCGTCCATCGGCTGAATCTCGAACATCACAAATGACTTCCTTGAGCGACAAAAGGGGCAAACAAAAAAACTCGCCGGCGCATTATCGCCTCCACGAGGGATTTAGCTATGCTGGGGCTCCTTTTCATCTTTTCAGCGTCCAACGGGGACATGGCGGTACAGCGCAGATCGTGCCATCTTCATTCATGGATACACACTATTCGGATGCCATCGCCTAGTCTTGAGATGACATCGTTTTAAGGATCATTGCATGACCCAACGACACGTAATCAATGCCTCGGTCAGCCCGAAAGGCAGCCTGGAAACCCTTTCTCAACGTGAAGTTCAGCAACTGAGCGAAGCCGGATCCGGCAGCACCTATACCCTCTTCCGCCAGTGCGCCCTGGCCATCCTCAACACCGGCGCCCATGTTGATAACGCCAAGACCATCCTCGAAGCCTACAAGGACTTCGAAATCCGCATTCACCAACAGGATCGCGGTGTGCGCCTGGAGCTGCTGAACGCTCCGGCCGACGCCTTCGTCGACGGCGAGATGATCGCCAGCACCCGTGAAATGCTGTTCAGCGCCCTGCGCGACATTGTCTACACCGAAAACGAACTCGACAGCCAGCGCATCGACCTGACCACCTCGCAAGGTATCAGCGACTACGTCTTCCACTTGCTGCGCAACGCGCGCACCCTGCGCCCGGGCGTCGAACCGAAAATCGTCGTGTGCTGGGGCGGCCACTCGATCAACACCGAAGAATACAAATACACCAAGAAAGTCGGCCACGAACTGGGCCTGCGCAGCCTCGATATCTGCACCGGTTGCGGCCCTGGCGTGATGAAAGGCCCGATGAAAGGCGCAACCATCGCCCACGCCAAACAGCGTATTCATGGTGGCCGCTACCTCGGCTTGACCGAGCCCGGCATCATCGCTGCCGAAGCGCCAAATCCGATCGTTAACGAACTGGTGATCCTGCCGGACATCGAAAAACGTCTGGAAGCATTCGTCCGTGTTGGCCACGGCATCATCATCTTCCCGGGCGGCGCTGGTACGGCGGAAGAATTCCTCTACCTGCTCGGCATTCTGATGCACCCGGACAACCAAGGCTTGCCGTTCCCGGTGATCCTCACCGGGCCGAAACACGCCGCACCGTATCTGGAGCAGCTCGACGCGTTCGTTATCGCAACCCTCGGCGAAGCGGCCAAGCAGCACTACGAAATCATCATCGACGACCCGGCTGAAGTGGCGCGGCAGATGACTCAGGGCCTGAAAGCAGTGAAGCAGTTCCGTCGCGAGCGCAACGACGCGTTCCACTTCAACTGGCTGCTGAAGATCGACGAGGGCTTCCAGCGTCCGTTCGATCCGACCCACGAAAACATGGCGAATCTGAAACTGCACCGCGACCAGCCACCGCATGAACTGGCGGCGAACCTGCGTCGGGCGTTTTCGGGGATTGTGGCGGGGAACGTCAAGGACAAGGGCATTCGTTTGATCGAAGAACACGGGCCATATCAGATCCGTGGTGACGCGGCGATCATGCAACCGCTCGACGCGCTGCTCAAAGCCTTCGTCGCCCAGCACCGGATGAAACTGCCGGGCGGCGCGGCGTATGTGCCGTGTTACCGCGTGGTGGCATAACCCTCCTCAAGCTACCCACAAAACCTGTGGGAGCTGGCTTGCCAGCGATGACGGTCTTCCGATCAACAGCGATGTTGAATCGAATGACGCCTTCGCGAGCAAGCTCGGCTCCTACATTTTGAAATGCACTCCGACCGTAGGAGCAAAGCTTGCTCGCGAAGAGGCCGGTGAAAACACTATTACTCCATCTCAGCCCACCAACTGCCCCGCCAACGCCTTCGCCTGCAACGCCACATCCGTCACCGCCGTACTCTCCCACCACATCCCTCGCAACGGCGGGCCCATCGCAAACAGTCGACTGCCCACGCGACCTTCGGCATCGACAACCGCACCGTCCACCGCCGCCGCAATCCCCAACGCCAACGGCCCTGGTTGCACCAATCCACGCGCGAGCAATTGCTTTGGCAACGGACGCGCCACGCGCCGCCAGTCGTACTCGATGCCACTGGAGTTGATCAACGCTGCACCGTGAACCACAGAGGTTTCAGCCTCGCCACGACGTCGGATGCGAATATTCACGCCACCCTCCGTTGTCGGCTCTAGCCCTTTAAACGATGCAGCCCGAATACGCAGCCGCCCTTCACCGTGCAACCGCGCCAGCAATTCAGCACTCAAGGGCGGCGAACGATGATGATGGCTTTCCCACCATGGCCGCACATGCCGTACGAATTGTCGCCGCTGCACGTCAGTCGCCTGACTCCACAACCGTCCGATATGTGCCCGAACCGTATCGAGGGGAGCCTGCCAGTCGATGCCTTGCGCGACCGCCTCACGACAATGGCGGCGCAACTCGCGCAGCAACTGCCGTGGTGTTCGAATGCTGTGATCCTCGGCGATAAAATCCACCCACGGTGGCGGTTGCCGGCGTACGTGCGGCAGCAAGCCATGGCGAGAAAACACTTCGATCGGCCCGCGATGCCCGGCCTGCTCCAGCGAAACCACCGCATCGACCATGGTCAGGCCGGAGCCAATGATCAGCACGGTGGATTGCGGATCGAGTTGGCGCATGGCCGCGACGTCCCACGGATCCAGCGCAGCGGCGTTGAGGCCACTGGATTCGGTCTGCGGCGTGCGCGCGGCGGGAAACATGCCGGTGGCGATGACTGCGAATGAACCTTGCAGGTTCTGTCCATCGCTCAAAGTGATCTGCACGCAATCTTCGCGCACCTGCAGATCAACAGCTTCTGAGCGTGCATGCTCGACGATCGAACCATATCGAGCGCCGACCGCCCGGGCTTCGGCCAGACGTTGCTGCACGTAGACGCCGAATAATCCGCGCGGCGGGAACAGCTCGCTGGTTGGCACATGCTGCTCGGCAGACTCAGGCCAACCGCCCGCCGCGATGTGCTCGGTCAGCCATTGTGTGAGGTCGTCAGGGTTGTCTGGATCAACGCTCATTCGTGCAGCGTTGCCGTTGAGCGTGTGGCCCAATTCGACCGCGCTGTAGGCCTCACCCCGACCGAGTTCGGCGCGGGGTTCGATGATCAGGATTTTTCGCTGGCCCGGTTGCCGCAGTAGTTGCACAGCCAGCATCGTACCGCTGAGGCCACCGCCGATGATCAGGATGTCTGCATGCGCGGAGTTTACAGTCGTCTGCCCGCTTACGTTTTCTGCCATATCTGCCTGCCCGATTAAAAGCGACGCCACACTTCCTGACAAAGCCAAAGAAGCGTCGAGCCGGTGCGAAAAGCATCTCGCCGGGCAAGCAGGTTAATGGGAAATCAGGCATTCAGAAAGCGAGCATCTCCAAGAGACTCAGACCGGCCAATCTCCCACTGTATACCGACAGGTCGCAGAACGCGCTTCGGACTTATCCGGTTTTTTTACAGTGTAATGAGCAGTCACTAGAGCGCCAGGTCGAGGAATCAGACTCGACTTGGAAAGCTCGATACTGATGCCATTCTCCACTTGCTCTCTCGTGACTTCTGGAATGTATGTCCCAAATCCGCCAACTCCTTCGACATCCATCGAGAGGGATACGTAGTCGCCTACCTGAATACCCTTTGAAGGAGCAATTTCAAGCGTAGAAAGCTTCAGGAAATCGTATCTAACACATTCTTTTTCAGCGTCCACAATGGAAGGTGCAAGCAGATTTTTGTTAAACGATTGAAAGGTCGTTTTACCTTCAGTTGACATGGTGTCGCCCCTGTTCTGGTGTCTCGTATGTCGAACGCCTGCGAGATCAGTCCCGCGTGGCTTCGACGTGTTCAGCACTTTCCCTACAAGCTGCAACCTAAATCGGGGGCTGGAACACGTCTACTGTCAGAACTAACAGGTAAGGAGCATTTCCAGACTAACGGTACCCGCCGTCAAATCACCACATTGCGCACAAACCGCGCCGGCACATCCCCGTCATTGCGATAGGTATGCGGCTGATTACTCGCAAACATAAAAAACTCCCCGGTACCAATATGCTGCGGTACGTCGCCGAGCATCAGCGTCAGGCACCCTTCGAACACATAAATCTGCTCACTCCAGCCTTCGGCATCCGGTTGCGACGGATACACCTCGCCCGGCGCCAGGCACCATTCCCACTGCTCGACTTCACGGGTGGCGGTGGCTTTCGACAGCAGCACGGCTTTACTGCCCGGCAGCGTTCCGGCCCACGCCAGTTCGTTGATGCGGCTCGGATCGCGAGCATCCGGCGCTTGAATCAGATCGCTGAACGCCACTTCCAGCGCGGCGGCGACGCGGTCGAGGGTGGTCAGGCTGACGTTCTTTTCCCCGGCCTCGATCGCTACCAGCATCCGTCGACTGACTCCGGATTTCTCGGCCAGCGCCGTCTGGCTCATGTCGGCAGCGTGACGCAGACGTCTCACGTTCTGGCTGACGTGTTGAAGGACGGACGTTCTTGGGGCGGAATCTTTGGGCACTATATTGCTCACTCGGTGAGGTTGGGCAGTATACTGCGCAACGTTGGGCGCATTGTGCGTCCTGCCTTTTATAGTGCGCAAGGTTATGACGTCGTTGAACAGCTCCCCCACTTCCCTCCGTTTCTCCAGATTCAGCAAAGCCGAGTGCGTGCTGGTACTGATTACCATGATCTGGGGCGGCACCTTTTTGCTCGTGCAGCACGCAATGACGGTCAGCGGCCCGATGTTCTTCGTCGGCCTGCGATTTGCCGCAGCGGCGTGCATCGTTGCGTTGTTCTCGTGGCGGCATCTGCGCGACTTGACCCTGTTTGAACTCAAGGCCGGCGCCTTTATTGGTGTGGCGATCATGCTCGGTTACGGCCTGCAAACGGTTGGCTTGCAAACGATCCCGAGCAGCCAGTCGGCGTTCATCACCGCGCTCTATGTGCCATTCGTGCCGTTACTGCAATGGCTGGTGCTGGGACGGCGGCCGGGGTTGATGCCGAGCATTGGCATCATGCTGGCGTTTACTGGTTTGATGTTGTTGTCGGGGCCGGCGGGGGCTTCGCTGAATTTCAGTCCGGGTGAAATTGCCACGCTGATCAGCGCCATCGCGATTGCCGCCGAGATTATTTTGATCAGCACTTACGCCGGGCAGGTGGATGTGCGCCGGGTGACGGTGGTGCAACTGGCGACGACGTCGGTGTTGTCGTTCCTGCTGGTGGTGCCCACGGGCGAATTGATTCCGGACTTTTCCTGGACGTTGCTGGTGACCGCGTTGGGTCTGGGCGCTGCGAGTGCGGCAATTCAGGTGGCGATGAACTGGGCACAGAAGAGCGTTTCGCCGACGCGGGCGACCTTGATCTATGCCGGTGAGCCGGTGTGGGCCGGGATTGTCGGGCGGATTGCTGGCGAGCGGTTGCCGGCGATTGCGTTGGTCGGGGCTGGATTGATTGTCGTGGCGGTGATTGTCAGTGAGTTGAAGAGCAAGGGTAAAGTCGCTGCTGAAGAGGATGATCGCGAATTGGAGCGTGAAAACGGTCTCTGAGAGCAAGGTCAAAAGATCGCAGCCTTCGGCAGCTCCTACATTGAAATGATCCCCCGTAGGAGCTGCCGAAGGCTGCGATCTTTTAACCCCCTGTGATTCCCTCGAAACAATGCTAAACCGAAATATTCAGACTACTTTGTAGGATTCTGAGACATCCTGGCGTTTGGTGATCGGGGAGCTGGCACGTATGATGCTTCACAAACTTCCGCAGATTAGAAGCCTATGTCCCTGATAGTTCTACTGCTTCTGCCATTCATTGGCAGCTGTCTGGCAGCGGTGCTGCCACACAACGCGCGTAACACCGAATCCCTGTTGGCAGGTCTGGTCTCTCTGATCGGTACCGTCCAGGTCGCGATGCTGTACCCGCAAATCGCCCACGGCGGCGTCATCCGCGAAGAATTCATGTGGCTGCCCAGCCTCGGTCTGAACTTCGTTCTGCGCATGGACGGCTTCGCTTGGCTGTTCTCGATGCTGGTGCTCGGCATCGGCACACTTGTTTCTTTATATGCCCGTTATTACATGTCGCCGGATGACCCGGTGCCGCGTTTCTTCGCGTTTTTCCTGGCGTTCATGGGCGCCATGCTTGGCCTGGTGATCTCGGGCAACCTGATCCAGATCGTATTTTTCTGGGAGCTGACCAGCCTCTTCTCGTTCCTGCTGATCGGCTATTGGCACCACCGCGCCGACGCCCGACGTGGCGCCTACATGGCGTTGATGGTCACCGGTGCCGGCGGGTTATGCCTGCTGGCGGGGGTCATGATTCTCGGCCATGTCGTTGGCAGCTATGACCTCGACAAGGTCCTGGCCGCCGGCGATCTGATTCGCGCACACGCCCTCTACCCTATCCTCCTGCCCCTCATCCTTATCGGCGCACTCAGCAAAAGTGCGCAGTTCCCGTTCCACTTCTGGCTGCCCCACGCGATGGCGGCGCCGACCCCGGTTTCTGCTTATCTGCACTCGGCGACCATGGTCAAGGCCGGGGTCTTCCTGCTGGCGCGCCTGTGGCCGTCGCTGTCCGGCAGCGAAGAATGGTTCTACATCGTCAGCGGCGCCGGTGCCTGTACGCTGCTGCTCGGCGCGTATTGCGCGATGTTCCAGAACGATCTCAAGGGCTTGCTGGCCTACTCGACCATCAGCCACCTCGGTCTCATTACCTTGCTGCTGGGCTTGAACAGTCCGCTGGCCGCCGTCGCGGCGGTGTTCCACACTCTCAACCACGCCACGTTCAAGGCCTCGCTGTTCATGGCCGCGGGCATCATCGACCACGAAAGTGGCACCCGTGACATCCGCAAACTCAGCGGCCTGATCAAACTGATTCCCTACACCGCGACCCTGGCTATGGTTGCCAGCGCCTCGATGGCGGGCGTGCCGTTGCTCAACGGCTTCCTGTCGAAAGAGATGTTCTTCGCCGAAACCGTGTTCATCAACGCCACGGCCTGGGTAGAAATGTCGTTGCCGATTGTCGCGACCATCGCCGGCATGTTCAGCGTCGCTTACTCACTGCGCTTCACCGTTGATGTGTTCTTCGGCCCGCCGGCCACCGACCTGCCGCACACCCCGCACGAACCGCCGCGCTGGATGCGCGCGCCGGTTGAGTTGCTGGTGTTCACTTGCCTGCTGGTGGGGATTTTCCCGGCGCAAATCGTCGGCCCGCTCCTTGCCGCTGCGGCGCTGCCCGTGGTCGGTGGTGTGCTGCCGGAATACAGCCTGGCGATCTGGCATGGTCTGAATGCGCCGATGATCATGAGCCTGATCGCCATGTCCGGCGGCATCGTTCTGTACCTGCTCCTGCGCAAGCAGTTCAAACTTGGCCGCTTCAAGTACCCGCCACTGGTGGGACGCTTCAACGGCAAGCGCCTGTTCGAACGCAGCCTGGTGGTGATGATGCGCATGGCCCGTCGCGTCGAGCGACGTTTGGGCACCAAGCGTCTGCAAATGCAATTGTTCCTGATGGTGCTGGCCGCGGTGCTCGCCGGTCTGATCCCGATGCTGCACAGCACGCTGAGCTGGGGCGACCGGCCGAAGATCCCCGGCTCGATCGTCTTCGTGACCCTGTGGCTGCTGGCGATCGCCTGTGCCCTCGGTGCCGCTTGGCAGGCCAAATATCACCGTCTCGCCGCACTGACCATGGTCAGCGTTTGCGGGCTGATGACCTGTGTGACCTTCGTCTGGTTCTCCGCGCCGGATCTGGCGCTGACGCAACTGGCTGTTGAAGTGGTCACCACGGTGCTGATCCTGCTCGGCCTGCGCTGGCTGCCACGACGGATCGAAGAGGTTTCGCCGTTGCCGAGCACCCTGCGCAAGGCCCGCATTCGTCGTCTGCGCGACTTGTTGCTATCGATTGCCGTCGGCGGCGGCATGGCGCTGTTGTCTTACGCGATGCTGACGCGGCAGACGCCGAACGACATTTCCTCGTTCTACCTCAGCCGCGCCATGCCCGAGGGCGGCGGCAGCAACGTGGTCAACGTGATGCTGGTGGATTTCCGTGGTTTCGACACCCTCGGTGAAATCACCGTGCTGGTCGCCGTGGCGCTGACCGTGTTCGCCCTGCTGCGCCGTTTCCGTCCACCGAAAGAAAGCATGCAGTTGCCGGCTCAGCAACGCCTGCTGGCACCCGACGTGGTCACCGATCTGGTCAACCCGCGTTCGGCCAGCGACACCGCGCTCGGTTTCATGATGGTGCCGGCGGTGCTGGTACGCCTGCTGCTGCCGATTGCGCTGGTGGTGTCGTTCTACCTGTTCATGCGCGGGCACAATCAGCCGGGCGGCGGTTTTGTCGCCGGTCTGGTGATGTCGGTGGCGTTCATCCTGCAATACATGGTCGCCGGCACGCAGTGGGTCGAGGCGCAAATGAGCCTGCGACCGTTGCGCTGGATGGGCACCGGATTGCTGTTCGCCACCGTCACCGGTTTGGGGGCGATGCTGGTCGGCTATCCGTTCCTGACCACGCACACCTGGCATTTCAGCTTGCCGGTGCTGGGTGACATCCATATCGCCAGCGCGCTGTTCTTCGACGTCGGCGTATACGGCGTAGTAGTGGGTTCAACGCTGTTGATCCTCACCGCCCTCGCCCACCAATCGGTGCGGGGTCACAAGACCGCATCGTTGCCCAAATCCGTCGCCAGCAAAGGAGCCGTCTGATGGAAGAAGTCATCGCAATCGCCATCGGCGTCCTCGCCGCGTCCGGCGTCTGGTTGATCCTGCGGCCACGGACGTTTCAGGTGGTCATGGGCCTGTGCCTGCTGTCCTACGGCGTCAACCTGTTCATCTTCAGCATGGGCAGCCTGTTTATCGGCAAGGAGCCGGTGATCAAGGACGGCGTGACTCAGGACTTGCTGCACTACACCGACCCGCTGCCACAGGCGCTGGTGCTGACCGCAATCGTTATCAGCTTTGCCATGACCGCGCTGTTCCTCGTCGTTCTGCTCGCTTCGCGCGGCTTGACCGGCACCGACCACGTTGATGGCCGGGAGCCTAAAGAATGATGGCGATGACTCACCTGATCGCCGCACCGATTCTGCTGCCGCTGCTGACCGCCGCCATCATGTTGATGCTCGGCGAACGGCACCGGCCGCTGAAGGCGAAAATCAACCTGTTCTCCAGCCTCGTCGGTCTGTTCATTTCGGTGATGCTGCTGCAATGGACGCAAACCACCGGCGTGCCCGGCTCCATCGGCGTGTACCTGCCGGGCAACTGGCAGGCACCGTTCGGCATTGTCCTGGTGGTCGATCGACTGTCGGCGCTGATGCTGGTGCTGACCGGGATTATCGGCGTCAGCGCCCTGCTCTTCGCGATGGCGCGATGGGACGGCGCCGGTTCGAGCTTCCACGCGCTGTTCCAGATTCAATTGATGGGCCTGTACGGCGCCTTCCTCACGGCGGATCTGTTCAACCTGTTCGTGTTCTTCGAAGTCTTGCTCGCCGCGTCTTATGGCCTGTTGCTGCACGGCTCGGGTCGGGCGCGGGTGTCGTCGGGGCTGCATTACATCTCTATCAACCTGTTGGCCTCGTCGCTGTTCCTGATTGGCGCGGCGCTGATTTACGGCGTCACCGGCACGCTGAACATGGCGGATCTGGCGCTGAAAATTCCGCTGGTGCCGGAAGCCGACCGTGGCTTGCTGCATGCGGGCGCGGGCATTCTCGCTGTCGCGTTTCTGGCCAAGGCCGGCATGTGGCCGCTGAACTTCTGGCTGGTGCCGGCCTATTCCTCGGCCAGTGCGCCGGTCGCGGCGATGTTCGCGATCATGACCAAGGTCGGCGTTTATACCCTGCTGCGTCTGTGGACGCTGCTGTTCTCCGGGCAGGCCGGTGCTTCGGCGTACTTCGGCGGCGAATGGCTGATCTACGGCGGCATGGTGACCATCGCCTGCGCCGCGCTGGCGATTGTCGCGGCGCAACGTCTGGAGCGCATGGCCAGCCTGAGCATTCTGGTGTCGGCCGGGATTCTGCTGTCAGCGGTCGGATTCGCTCAGCCGAACCTGATCGGTGCGGCGCTGTTCTATCTGGTCAGCTCGACGCTGGCCTTGAGCGCACTGTTCATGCTGGCAGAGTTGATCGAACGTTCGCGCTCGGCCAACGAAATCCCGCTGGAAGACGAAAGCGACATGCTGCCGCGCCCGCAAGAATCCTTGCAACCGCCCAAAGGCATCAACCTCGACGACGAGCAAAAAGCTGTGGTCGGCCAGGTCATCCCGTGGACGATGGCGTTTCTCGGTTTGAGCTTCATCGCCTGCGCGCTGCTGATCATCGGCATGCCGCCGCTGTCCGGATTCATCGGCAAACTCAACCTGATCAGCGCCCTGCTCAATCCATTGGGACTGGGTGCCGGGGAGCCGATTTCGATGGCCGCATGGGCATTGCTGGCATTGCTGATTCTTTCTGGGCTGGGCTCGTTGATGGCGTTCTCGCGCTTGGGTATTCAGCGTTTCTGGACGCCTGAGGAACGACCTTCGCCGCTGCTGCGCAAACTCGAATGCGCGCCGATTTTCCTGCTGCTGGGTTTGAGCATCGTCCTCACCTTTAAGGCTGAGCCGCTGATGCGTTTCACCCAGGCCACCGCCGATGCGCTGAACAATCCGCAGCAGTACGTGATGGCGGTGCTGGGCACCCGCGCCGTACCAAGTCCGGAAGCCAAAGCGGCGATGCTGGAGGTGCAGCCATGAAGCGCATTTTCCCTGCACCGTTGCTGTCGCTGGCGCTGTGGCTGCTGTGGTTGGTGCTGAACCTGTCGGTCAGCCCCGGCAATCTGCTGATCGGTGCGATCCTCGGTTTTTGCGCGCCGTTGATGATGCGCAAACTGCGCCCAAAGCAGGTGCGCATTCGTCGGCCGCTGACAATTCTGCGCCTGCTATTGGTGGTAGGACGCGACGTGGTGGCTTCCAACCTGATCGTGGCCTGGGGCGTACTCAATGCCGGGCGCCGCCCACCTCGCTCCGGGTTTATCAAAGTGCCGCTGGATCTGCGCGACGCCAACGGTCTGGCTGCGCTCGCGGCAATCTGCACCGTGGTGCCCGGCACGGTGTGGTCGGAACTGGCGCTGGATCGCAGCATTTTGTTGCTGCACGTTTGGGATCTGGACGATGAGGCGCACTTCATCGAGCACTTCAAAACCACGTACGAGCGGCCGTTGATGGAGATCTTCGAATGAGCCCATTACTGTCGAACGCGATTTTGCTGACGCTGTTCCTGTTTTCGCTGGCCATGGTGCTGACTCTGATTCGCCTGTTCAAAGGCCCCTCGGCGCAGGATCGGGTACTGGCGCTGGATTACCTGTACATCGTCGCGATGCTGATGATGCTGACGCTGGGCATTCGCTATTCCAGTGACACGTATTTCGAAGCGGCGCTGCTGATCGCGCTGTTTGGGTTCGTCGGCTCGTTTGCCCTGGCGAAATTCCTGCTGCGTGGCGAGGTGATCGAATGAATGCTGAATTGTCTCTGTGGGTCGAGATTCCGGTGGCGATCCTGTTGGTGCTCAGCGGTGTGTTTGCGCTAATTGGTGCGACCGGATTGCTGCGGATGAAGGATTATTTTCAGCGCATGCACCCGCCGGCACTGGCTTCGACGTTGGGCGCATGGTGTGTGGCGCTGGCGTCGATCATTTGCTTCTCGGCGCTGAAATCGGGCCCGGTGGTGCACGCGTGGTTGATTCCGATTTTGCTGGCGATCACGGTGCCGGTGACCACGTTGCTGCTGGCGCGGGCGGCGTTGTTTCGCAAGCGTATGGCGGGGGATGATGTGCCAGCTGAGGTGAGTAGTCGGCGGACTGAGGGTGGTAGTTGATTCAGGATTTTGGTTGCCTGTGCTGGCGCCTTCGCGAGCAAGCTTTGCTCCTACAGGGGCATGCATTCCGATGTAGGAGCAGAGCTTGCTCGCGAAGGCGTCGGGACATCCAACACAAATCTCAGAGCCCTGACTTCAACCGGCTAAACGCCCGAATCAACGCCCGGTTAAACGCCTTGCCATTGTCATTCTTGCTATACAACGTAGCCCGCACTTCAGCCGAGGGATACGTCCCCGGATCATTGCGAATCGATGCATCCACCAAACCATCCGCCGCTGTGATCGCATTGGCGTAATGGATGGTGTCAGTAATTGGCGCCATCACCTCAGGTGTCATCAGATAATCCATCAACGCCAGCCCGGCTTCGGGATGCGGTGCATCCTTGGGAATGACCATCGCGTCAAACCAGATCAAGGTGCCTTCTTTCGGAATCCGGTAACTAAGCTTGAACGGCTTGTTCGCCGCCTCCGCTTGCCCAGCGGCAATCGCCACGTTGCCGTTCCACGACATCGCCACGCAAGTGTTGCCGTTGGCGAGATCGCTGATGTTCAGGTCATTGTCGAAGTAGCGAATATACGGACGAATCTTCGCCAGTTGCTGCTCGGCGAGTTTCAGGTCATCTAGGTTCTGCCGGTTGATGTCCAGGCCCATGTATTTCATGACTGCCGCAAACACTTCATTCGGATCATTGAGCAGGCTCACCCCGCAGTCGGCGAATTTCGACACCACCGCCGGATCGAACAGCATCGCCCAACTGTCCTTTGGCGCATCGGGCAAACGCTTTTTGACCGCCTCTTCCTGATAACCCATGCCCGTGGTGCCCCACGCGTAAATCCCCGCGTAACGATTGCCCGGATCGAACACCGCCATGTGCTGACGGAACTCTTCCCCGACGCCGGCAAAGTGCGGCACCCGCGCCTTGTCCAGCGGCTGGATCGCACCGCTTTCGATGGCCCGCGACAGATGCTGCCCAGCGGTGAGCACCAAGTCGTAGCCACTGCGACCGGTGAGCAGTTTGGTTTCGACGGTTTCCAGCGAATCGAAATGATCGGCAACCACATGGATGCCGGTTTTCGCCTCGAAATTCTTTAAGGTGTCCGGGGCCAGGTACTCGCCCCAGATGTATAGGTTAACCACCGGTTTGGCGGTGTCGGCAGCCTGCACACACAAGGGTGCAAGCACCAGCAATAACGCTTGAGTCAGTTTGTGCAGGCGCATGGTCACGCTCCCTTGTTGTGGTCAGGGGTGCCGGCGTATTGCGGCATGGTGATGCACGCCACGTTGCCGCCGCCAAGCAGAATTTCCCGGGAGTTTTCGATGCCGACAATCTTGTGCTGCGGGAACAGTTCGGCCAGCGTCGCCATCGCGACTTTGTCCTGACGATCACCAAACAGCGGCACTACGATCGAGCTGTTGCCGGCGTAATAGTTGATGTACGACGCGCAGATTTTCGTGCCGGCCTGACGGGTGTGGGTGCTGTCCTGCTGATCCAGTCCTTCGGCTTCTTCGGCGGTCCATTCGAGCACGTCCGGTTGCGGCAGTTTGTGCACGATCAGTTCACGGCCACGGCTGTCGCGGGTGCTGCGCAGAATGTCGTAGGCCTCTTGATAGATTTCCCACTGCGGATCGTCGCGATTGTCGGTCCATTGCAGCACCACTTCACCGGGGCGGACGAAGCAGGCGAGATCGTCGACGTGGCCGTCGGTTTCATCGAACTTGCAGCCGCGGGGCAGCCAGATCACTTGTTCGGCGCCGAGGTAATCGGTAAGTCGGCGGGTGACTTCGTCTTTGCCCAGATGCTGATTGCGATTACGGTTGAGCAAGCATTGTTCGGTGGTGAGGATGCTGCCCTGACCGTCGCTCTGGATGCCGCCGAGTTCAGCAATCAGTGGCGCGCGATAGCGGTCGAAGCGCTCGATTTCGAGGATTTTGCTGGCGATCTGATCGTCTTTGTCCCACGGGTAGTAGAGGCCGCCGTCGAGCCCGCCGTAAGCGTTGAATTCGAAATCGACGCCGCGCACTTCGCCACTCTGATCATTGACCACAAAGCACGGGCCGCTGTCGCGGAACCAGGTGTCGTTGCAGGTCATCTCGACCACGCGCACTTGCGGCGGCAACTGGCGACGGGCCGTGGCGAATTGTGCAGCCGAGGCGCAAACGGTGACCGGTTCGCTGTGGGAGATGGCGGTAACGATCTGCACCCAGACTTTCTGCGCAGGCTTGGCGCCGTTGCGCCAGACGTCAGTGCGCTCCGGCCAGCCGAGCCAGCAGCCGGACTTGCTTTCGAATTCGCCGGGCAGGCGGAAGCCGTCGTGTTTAGGGGTGGAGTCGAGCAAACGTACCATGGTCAAACCTCGTCTTCGCGATGGGAATGACCACACGGTACGGGCGTTGGCGGAGGGCCCGCCAACGATGAATATTGCGGAACAGTTGAATTCAACTCATCAATCAGCGAGCTGATCGTTGAACCATTCAAGCATCTGCGCCACCGCCGGACGCTCCATGCGCACCCGTTCGCAGACCAGCGCGTATTGGCCGAGCGCAGTCATGCTCGAGGTAAATGGCCGCACCAGCCGCCCGCTCTGCAGATCTTCCTGAGCGGTGAGGTTATCGCCCATCGCCACGCCCTGCCCTTGCGCTGCGGCTTCCAGCGCCAGACCCGCGTGAGCGAAATACAACTGACGTTGCGGACGCTGATCGCCGGCATGACTGGTGAGCCACGCCGTCCAGGTCTTGCCGTCCTGATCATCGTGCAGCAAACAGTGGCGGGCCAGATCCTTGGGCGTCTTCAGCGTGCCTTGGTTGAACAGGCCGGGGCTGCACACCGGGAAGAATTGCAGCGCCGGCAACGGTCGAACGAAGTAAGCGCTGCTGTCGACCGGGCCGGTGCCGTAGGTGATGGCCAGGTCGATGTCTTCGCCCGGGCCGCTGGCGTCGATCGGTTGTTCGTAGAGGTGCAACGTGATGTGCGGGTAGCGCGCGTAGAAATCGGTGAGGCGGCTCATCAGCCACTTTTGCGCAAGTTCGGCGGTCACGGCCAGGCGCAGCACGGCCAGCGAGGATGGATCGCGCAACTCATCGCAGGCGTCGCCGATCAGTTCGAAGGCTTGCTGCAGGCTTTGCATCAGGCGGCCAGCAGCGATGGTCGGGCGGATTTGCCGACCTTCGCGGATGAACAGAGAGACGCCGAGTTGTTCTTCGAGCTGGCGGATCTGGTGGCTGACGGCGCTGTCGGTGACGCACAGTTCGGCGGCGGCGCGGCCGAAGTGCGCGTGACGAGCGGCGCATTCGAAGGTTCGCAGGGCGGCCAGTGAGGGGAGTCGTCGCATGGGTTGTTGATCCCTGTTTTTAGGCGGACATGCTGACCGGCCGGACTGCGCCAGTCCAGTAGGAGCTGCCGCAGGCTGCGATCTTTTGGTCTTGTTTGACCAACCAAAGTCAAAAGATCGCAGCCTTCGGCAGCTCCTACAGGGGCATGCATTTCAAATTGTGGGAGCGGGCTTGCGCGCGAAGGCGGCGGCACATTCACCACAACTCTTCTAGGCTAACCCGAACCATCCCAGCCAACCGGAGGCCCCCATCATGCACCTCGAAGGCTCCTGCCACTGCGGCGCGGTCACGTTCAGCCTGACCAGCGCCCACCCCTATCCGTATCAACGCTGCTACTGCTCGATCTGCCGCAAAACCCAGGGCGGCGGCGGTTACGCGATCAACCTTGGCGGCGACGCGACCACGCTCAAGGTGCAGGGTCGCAAGAACATCACGATTTACCACGCAAAGATGAAAGACCCAGGCGAAAAACGCGCCCACCGCAGCACCGCGGAACGGCATTTCTGCGCAGTGTGCGGCAGCGGTTTGTGGCTGTTCAGCCCGGAATGGCCGGAGCTGATCCACCCGTTCGCCTCGGCCATCGACACCGCGTTGCCGGTACCGCCGGAACACACGCACTTGATGCTCGGCTCGAAGGCGCCGTGGGTCGAAGTCGACGCCAAAGCCAAGGACAAGCAGTTCGACGTCTACCCCGAAGAATCCATTGCGCAGTGGCATGAACGCCTCAACCTGACCTGCTGAAACCACCGATCCCTGATCCATCCACATCTTCCTGTGGTGAGGGGATTTATCCCCGACCGGCTGCGCAGCAGTCGTAAAACCTGAGTACACGGTTCTTCAGAAGTACCGAGGGCGCAGGTTTGGGTGGTGCTGTGCACCACATCGGGGATAAATCCCCTCGCCACAGGGAACGCAGTGCCCATAAGTTTTTCGGTGTACGCAGTTCCCCTTTGCCGTTCTCGTTCGGTTAACCCCTCAGAAGCACTTCAACTACCGATCGATTCGATGCAAAGGGATCTCCATGTCGCACGTCCGTTTTCGTTTTGCCTTGTGCCCGTTGGCGCTGGCCCTGCTGAGCCTTCACGCGCACGCCGCTGAAACTGTCGCTAAAACCGATGAAGCCCTGCAACTGGGCGCCACCAATATTTCCGCGCAAGGCCTCGGTGCGGTCACCGAAGACACCCATTCCTACACCACCGGCGCGACGTCCTCGGCCACCGGCTTGCCGCTGTCGATTCGCGAAACACCGCAATCGGTCACGGTCATCACCCGCCAGCAAATGGACGATCGCGGCGTGCAAAGCGTCGGCGACGCACTGCGCAACACCCCCGGCATTTCCACGCAAAAGTACGACAGCGACCGCACTGAGTTTTCCGCGCGCGGCTTCGCTATCACTAACTTCCAGTACGACGGCGTGAACATTCCGTACGACGGCGTGTACGGCGAAAATCCGAACAACGGTGACGACGCCGCGAGCATTGATCGCGTCGAAGTGATCAAAGGCGCGACCGGCCTCATGACCGGTAACGGCGATCCATCGGCCACGGTCAATCTGATCCGCAAGAAGCCGACCAAGGAATTCAAAGCGTCAATTAGCGGCACCGTCGGTTCGTGGGATGCCTATCGCACCGTCGGCGATATCTCCGGGTCACTGACCGATTCGGGCAACGTGCGCGGGCGTTTTGTCGGTGCCTATTCGGACAAGAATTCCTACCTCGATCACTACAGCCAGAAGAAAGACCTGTTCTACGGCGTCCTCGAAGCCGACCTGAGCGACGACACCCTGCTGACCTTCGGCATCGACAAATCCAGCACCACGCCGCGCGGCAGTTCCTGGACTGGCAACCCGGTGTACTTCAGCGATGGCGGCCGCACCGAATTCCCGCGTCATTTCAACTCCGGTGCTGACTGGAGCCGCCGCGATTTCGACAACATCACCTACTTCGCCTCGCTGGAGCAGGCGCTGGCGAATGACTGGAAATTCAAGGTCAGCCTCGACCAGAAAACTACCGATCACGATACGCAACTCGCCTCGGCCAGCGGTGGCAATCCGGATCGCGCCACCGGTGAAGGCATGTTCTTGTATTGGGGCCGCTGGGAAGGTCATCGCGTGCAGAACACCGCCGACGTCAACGTCTCCGGCCCGTTCACCTTGGGCGGTCGCGAGCATGAGCTGATTGCCGGCGTGATGACCGCGCACTCGCGCCAGACCGGTTCGACCTACGACACCAGCGCCTTCTCGCAAGTACCGGGGAGCATTTACGACTGGAACGGTGAACTGCCGAAACAGCAATTCCCGAAGAACGGTAAATACGAGCGCACCCAAAGCCAGAACGGTGTGTACCTGGCCACGCGCCTGCACCCGACTGATGATCTGTCGGTGATCCTCGGCAGCCGCTTGAGCACCTTCAAATACAACGAAGATTACGGCTACATCCCCGGCGCCGGGCTGGACGATACCCACGCCAGCTACAAGGAACACGGCGTGGTCACGCCTTACGCCGGGCTGGTCTACGACCTCAACGACACCTACTCGCTGTACGCCAGTTACACCAGCATCTACCAGCCGCAGACCTACAAGGACATCAACGGTTCGACCCTTGCCCCGGTCGAAGGCGACAGCTATGAGGCAGGCTTGAAAGCGGCGTATTTCGACGGTCGATTGAATGCCGCGCTGGCGTTTTTCCGCATCGAACAGGACGGCGTCGCCGAATCGATTGGCACCAACCCGGTGACCAACGAAGGCATCTACAAATCCATCGACGGCGCGACCACCCAAGGCGTGGAACTGGAACTGGCCGGCGAACTGGCCGAGGGCTGGAACGTCTCCGCTGGCTATACCTACGCGCGCACCCGCGATGCCGATGAGCAGCGCATCTATGGTTATCCACTGTCGACCACCAAACCGGAACATGTGGTGCGCACTTTCACCACCTATCGACTGCCCGGCGTGCTGGACAAGGTCACCGTTGGCGGCGGCGTGAGCTGGCAGAGCGCGTTCTACGGCAACATCTACAGCGCCCCGGCCGGCGATTACACGCGGATCAAGCAAGGTGGCTACACCCTCGTCGACCTGATGACGCGCTATCAGTACAACGAAAACCTGAGCTTCACCGTGAATGCCAACAACGTGTTCGACAAACAGTACCTGACGGGGCTGGGCAACTTCGACACCACGTTCTACGGCGAGCCACGCAATGTGATGCTGACGACGAAGTGGGATTTTTGATCCAAGGCTGGATTGGTTTTTTCAGGGCTGGCCTCATCGCGAGCAGGCTCACTCCTACAGGGTTTGGTGGTGCCTACAATATTTGGACAGGACAGATAACCCATGTAGGAGTGAGCC
>NZ_JASCPK010000097.1:0-22602 GCF_029959385.1 Pseudomonas sp. PS01303 | reverse complement strand
GCGATCTTTTGATCCTGATCTTTTAAATTCAGATCAAAAGATGAGGATCAAAAGATCGCAGCGTGCCGCAGCTCCTTCAGGATCAGGCAATGTTTTCCAACGCCAGATTACGCGTGCGCGGGCCGAAATAACCGATGGTCAGCATCACGATCAACATGCTGCTGGCAATGAACGCCAACACGCCGGGCGTGCCAAAACTGTCGAGAAAAAAGCCGATCAGCAGGCTGCTGAACACCGTCGACAAACGACTGAACGAATAGCAGAACCCCACCGCACGGGCGCGAATATTGGTCGGGAACAACTCGCTTTGGTACGAGTGATAACTGAAGCTCAGCCAGGCGTTGCAGAAGGTGATCATCACCCCGCAAAAGATCAGCCCGAAGGCACTGGTCTGCAGCGCGAATAACGTACCGAAGGTCATCGCACCGAGGGCGGAGCCGACGATCTGCCATTTGTTCTCGAAACGGTTGGCGAACTTGACGAACAGCAGCGGCCCGAGCGGGTAGGCGAGGGTGATGATGAAGGCGTACATCAAACTGTGCGTAACGCTGACCCCCTGGCCGGACAGCAGCGCCGGCAACCAATTGCCGAAACCGAAAAAACCGATTGCTTGAAAGACGTGGAAGACGATCAGCATCAAGGCGCGGCGGCGATACGGTGGTTGCCAGATGTCGGCGAAACGACCCTTGCCTTCAACATCGACCGACACTGTTTCCGGCGTATCCAAGGGCTGGCCATGATCCTTCTCGCAGCGTGCCTCGATGTTATCGAGAATCCGGCTGGCTTCGTCGAATCGACCGTGCTGCGCCAACCACCGCGGCGACTCCGGCAGACGCTTGCGCAACCACCAGATAAACAGCGCAAATACCGCGCTGGCCAACACCACCCAACGCCAGCCGGACACACCGAACGGCGCTTGCGGCACCAGCCACCAAGACATCAACGCCACTGCCGGCACCGAGAGAAATTGCACGAAAAACGCGAAAGCGAACGCGGAACTGCGCATGCGTTTGGGCACCAGTTCCGAGAGGTAAGCGTCGATGGTCACCAATTCGATGCCCAAGCCGATGCCCACCAGAAAGCGCATGCAGATGATGCCCAGCGCCGAACTCTGAATACCCATCAACACCGTCGCCACGGTGTACCAGACCAGCGCGAAAGTGAAGATTGCGCGGCGACCGAAGCGATCCGCCAGCGGGCTGAGCAGGCTGGCGCCGAGGAACAGGCCGAGAAACGTCGCCGAAGCGAACGCCGCTTGATCGGAAAAACCGAACACGCCCTGATTGCCGGTGGCGAAGATGCCGTCGCGGATCAGTCCGGGGCTGATGTAGGCGGTCTGGAATAAATCGTAGAGTTCGAAGAAACCACCGATCGACAGCAGCGCCACCAATCGCCAGATCGTCGCGACAGCGGGGAGACGGTCGATACGGGCGGAAACTTCGGCAGCGCGGATCGGGTCGATGCCGTCGCTTTGCGCGGCGGCGGGGGCGTGTGCAGTCATGGGCAGATCCATTTTTTATTGATGGAAAAGCTTAGCCTGCTATCGGAAACCACGGATTGTGAAGATCAGCGATTTGCGCCGGCAAACCGCTGATTTCTTGCAATATCTGCTTACGAATTAACGATTTATGCCGCAGCCGCCGAATCCGGCAGCGCCGAGGCCGGCAAACCGAAAATCCGGTCGAACAGCCAGTTGAATGCGAAGGTGTAGCACGGGATAAAAATGATCAGCGCCAGATCCAGCAGAAAGGCCTGCACCAGGCTGATGTTCATCCACCAGGCAATCAACGGAATCAGGAACACGATCAAGGTCAACTGAAAACCGATGGCGTGGGCGATGCGGCGTTTCACCGTGCGCGTGCGCGATACCTGACGGCTTTCCCAGCGCTCGAACAATGAGGTGTAAATGAAGTTCCAGGTCACGGCGATGGTGGTGATGATCACCGCCAGTGGCCCGGTGCTGCCCGGCGAAGTCCCGGACAGCAGCGCCAGACCGAGAGCGGAGAAGGTCATGCCGATCACTTCGTAGAGCGACACGTAGACCAGTTTGCGTTTGACGCCTTGCATGGGAATTGCCTCTTTCTTGCCGTTTGTTGGCCAGCGGGACTGGCGAAGGCGACGAAAGATAGCTTCAATAGGGCTGACAGAAAAAGTCAGTAGCTTTCAGTTTTGGTGATAGGTAGATGAAGTGAATTTCAACAGCGACAGCATCGAGTTGTTTCTTGCGGTGATTGAGCGCGGCTCTTTTTCGGCGGCGGCTCGGGCATTGGGTCGGGTTCCATCGGCGGTGAGCATGAGTATTGGCAACCTTGAGGCTGAACTCGGTTATCTGCTGTTTGACCGCAGCCATCGCGAGCCACAACCCACAGCAATGGCGCTGTCGTTGGTGCCGCACGCGCGACTGATCGCCGAGCAACTCAAGCAACTGCAAGTGCACGCGGTGGAGTTGTCGTTGGGGCTGGAGAGCAAGTTGTCGATTGGCGTGGTTGCGGACATTGATCGGCGGCGTTTGCTGGCGGCGATCAAGGTGATTGCTGAGCGTCATCCGCTGCTCGACATCGAAGTGCTGACCGCGCCGCAGGATGACGTGCTGGCGATGCTGCACAGTGGTCGTGTCAGTGTGTGCCTGGCGTTCGCCGGGTTGAGCATGAACGTGCTGGAGCGTTTTCAGTTCGTCGGCAGCGAACGGATGATCGCCACGCTGGCGGCGGACAGCCCGTTGTTGCGGGGGCAGGATTTGTTTCTGGAAGATCTGGTGCATGTGCGGCAGATCATCGTCGCCAGTCGCGACTTGCCGATCAGCGAGACGCGGCCGTTGGTGGCGGAGTCGTATTGGCGCACCGACAGTCTTGAAACGGCGATGGAGATGGTTGAGGCGGGATTGGGCTGGGGCAATTTTCCGTTGTCGGTGGTGCAATCGCGACTGGACAACGGCCGGCTGAAACGCCTGAATTTCCGCAACATCGAAAACGGTCTGGTGATGCCGGTGCACGCGGTGTGGCTCAAGAGCCAGCCGCTACAGAAAGGCGCACTGGCCCTCGTTGACCTGTTGAGTGGTTGATCGTTCCCACGCTCCGCGTGGGAACGCAGCCCGGGACGCTCTGCGTCCCTTCACCGCCGAACGCGGAGCATCCGTTGAGGCATTCCCACGCAGAGCGTGGGAATGATCGGATTGCGAAGCGTCAGGTACTTTCGCGAATTTTCAGTTCGAAGCCCATGTCTTCCACCGGGCGCGCGACCGAGTTGCCGGCCATCAACGTCAACATCTGCTCCGCCGCGCGCCGCCCGATCGCCTCACGTGGGGTGTTGATGCTGCTCAAGCGCGGCACCATGTGTTCGGACATCGGCAAGTCGTTGAAACCGAGAATCGCCACCTGCTCGGGAATCTTGATGCCGTTGCGCAGCGCTTCTAATAAAGCACCCTGCGCCAAATCGTCGTTACCAAAGAAGATCGCATCAACATCCGGATGCGCCGCGAGCAACTGCAAAAACAATTCCCCACCCAAGCCCACCGACGAAGCACGCGGCGTCAGCACTTCCAGATCCGGGTCGTAACGCCCAGCCTTCTGCAGTGCTTTGCGGAAACCCTCACCGCGCAACAACGTACGTTGATCGAGTTGCGCGCCAATGTAAGCAAGACGCTTGCGCCCACGAGAGAGCAAATGCTCAGCCGCCGTTTCCCCGGCACTCAGCTGCGAAAACCCGACGCAATTCACCCCGGCAGCGCTGTCCAGTTCCATCATGTACACGCAAGGAATGTTGCTCGCCTCAATCATCCGCCGCGAACTTTCCGTGCGATCAAACCCGGTCAGCAGAAACCCGCGCGGCTGATAGGCCATGTAGTTGCGCAGGAGGTTTTCTTCTTCATCGCGGGAATAGTGGAAGTTGCCGATCAGTACTTCGAAGCCCTTGGGCGTGAGCACCCGATGAATGGCTTCCAGCGTGTCGATAAACAAAAGGTTGGACAACGATGGCACCAAAACCACCACCGAATGGCTCTGCGCCGAGGCCAGAGCGCGGGCGGCAGGGTTGACCACGTAGTTGAGTTCGAGGGCGGCTTTGCGGACTTTTTCTACCAGTTCGGTGGCCACGGTGCTGACCCCACGCAAGGCGCGGGAGGCGGTAATCGGACTGACACCGGCCAGGCGGGCAACTTCATTCAGGGTGGGACGGCCGGTGGTGCGGGTATTTTTATCGTTTTTAGGGGGGGTCATCGACGGCTTGCCAAACAAAAATCAAGGCACTAAGGTAGCGCTGTCCTGATGCAGCTGTAAATGCGTAAGCGAGGTCCTGCCTGATCTTCGCTTTTTGGCGTTGGGCGCAAACCTGCTGCAACCCAAAAAAACGACAAGAAGGCGTCGGCAACTTCTGCCTGTGCACTAGAGTCATAGCTAGCAAAGGTAGCGCTGTCTGCGCGCTGAGGTGTTATATGAGTCATCCCATCACCGCCCTGGTCATCATGGGCGTTGCCGGTTGCGGCAAGACGTGCGTCAGCGAGGCCCTGTGCCAATTGAGCGGCGCCACTGCCATTGAAGGCGATACTTTTCATCCGGCCGCGAACATCGAAAAGATGAGCGCGGGGATCCCCCTGAACGACGACGACCGCGCCGGCTGGCTCGACAGCCTGTGCGTCGAACTGCGTCGCGTCGATGCATCGGGCAAACGCCCGGTGCTGACCTGCTCGGCCCTCAAACACAGTTATCGCGAAGTGTTGCGCAGTGCCTTGCCGGGCCTGGGCTTCGTGTTTCTTGAATTGACCCCTGAAGTCGCCGCTGAACGTGTGTCCCACCGTCCGGGCCACTTCATGCCGGCCACGTTGATCGAAAGCCAGTTCGCCACCCTCGAATCGCCCAAGGGCGAGCCGTTGACCCTGGCGCTGAATGCTTCGATCCACAGCGTTGAAGAACTGGCGTCGCAGGCTCACGTCTGGTGGCAGGCCCACGGTCTGAAACAGGCGGTATGAGTGTGTTGAAAGAGATAGCGCTGTCCTCACGATTTCTGTTTAACCCGCTTTAATAACAACAACAATCCAGGAGACACCCCCAATGTTTGGCATGTCCCACGACGCGTTTCTGCTGCTTGATGCAGTGGTCACCGTGATCGGACTGATTGTCCTGATCACCAAGTTCAAGCTGCACCCGTTTATTTCCCTGACCATCGCTGCCGCGTTCCTCGGTCTGACCTCCGGCATGCCGATCGGCACCATCATCAAAGCGTTCCAGGACGGCTTCGGTGGCGTGCTCGGTTTCGTCGGCATCATCCTCGCGCTGGGCACCATGCTCGGCAAAATGATGGCTGAATCGGGCGGGGCGGATCAGATTGCCCAGACCCTGATTCGTGCGTTCGGCAAGGACAAAGTCCAGTGGGCGATGATGTTCGCCGCGTTTCTGGTCGGCATCCCGCTGTTCTTCGAAATCGGTTTTGTTCTGCTGATTCCACTGGTGTTCATCGTGGCGCGCCGCACTGGCGTGTCGATCATCAAGATCGGTATCCCGCTGCTCGCCGGTCTGTCCGCCGTGCACGGTCTGGTGCCACCGCACCCGGGCCCGTTGCTGGCCATCGGCGTGTTCGGCGCGGACATCGGTAAGACCATTCTTTATGGTCTGATCGTGGCGCTGCCAACCGCGATCATTGCCGGTCCGATCTTCGGTACCTTCATCGCCAAGCACATTCCGGGTCACCCGAATCAGGAACTGGTCGATCAACTGGCCCGTGAAAACGATGACTCGGCGAGCCTGCCGAGCTTCGGTATCACCCTGGTTACCGTGCTGCTGCCGGTGTTCCTGATGCTGCTGAAAACCTTCGCCGACGTCGCGCTGCCGGACGGTCACTTTTTCCGCACCTGGATGGACATGATCGGTCACCCGATCTCCGCACTGCTGCTGGCGTTGCTGCTGTCGCTGTACACCTTCGGTCACAAACAAGGCATCGGCTCGCAACAGATGCTCAAGTGGCTGGACGCAAGCCTGGCGCCAACCGCCGCGATCATTCTGATCATCGGTGCGGGCGGTGGCTTCAAGCAGATGCTGGTGACCAGCGGCGTGGGCGACGTGATCGGCCACATGGCGGTCAGCGCGCAAATCTCGCCGATCCTGCTGGCGTGGCTGGTGGCGGCGGTGATCCGTATCGCGACCGGTTCGGCAACGGTTGCGACCATCACTGGCGCGGGCATTGTGGTGCCGGTGGTGGGGATGATTCCGGGCGTTAACCGTGAGTTGCTGGTACTTGCGACCGGCGCCGGTTCGTTGATCCTGTCGCACGTGAACGACGCCGGTTTCTGGCTGGTGAAGCAGTACTTCAACATGACCGTGGCCGAGACGTTCAAGACCTGGACAGCGATGGAAACCATCCTGTCGGTGGTTGCGTTGGGCTTCATCCTGCTGCTGTCGCTGTTCGTTTAAGCGCTTCTCGCAGACACAAAAAAACCGCAGCGATGCGGTTTTTTTGTGGGTGATCGTTCCCACGCTCTGCGTGGGAATGCCTCAATGGACGCTCTGCGTCCGCTTTGGGACGCGGAGCGCCCCGGGCTGCATTCCCACGCGGAGCGTGGGAACGATCAGTGCGTCAGGCGGAGGTTTTCGGGGCCAGGCCATCGGCACGGAACATGCCGCGAATGCCGCGCACAGCTTGGCGAATGCGATCCTGGTTTTCGATCAGCGCAAAGCGCACGTGATCGTCGCCATACTCACCAAATCCCACCCCCGGCGAGACGCAAACCTTCGCTTCAGCCAGCAGTTTCTTGGCGAATTCCAGCGAACCCAGATGCGCATATGCCTCGGGAATCTTCGCCCAGACATACATCGATGCCTTCGGATTCTCGACCATCCAGCCCAGTTCATGCAGGCCTTTCACCAACACATTACGACGCTGACGATACTGCTCGGCGATGTCGCGCACACACTGCTGATCACCTTCCAGCGCCGCGATCGCCGCGACTTGCAGCGGGGTGAAGGTGCCGTAGTCGTGGTAGCTCTTGATCCGCGCCAAGGCGTTAACCAGTTCCGGGTTACCGACCATGAAACCAATGCGCCAGCCCGCCATGTTGTAGCTCTTGGACAGGGTGAAAAACTCCACCGCGATGTCCTTGGCGCCCGGCACTTGCATGATCGACGGGGCTTTCCAGCCGTCGTAGACGATGTCGGCGTAGGCCAGATCGTGAATCACCAGCACATCGTATTGCTTGGCGAGGGCGATCACCCGTTCGAAGAAATCCAGTTCCACGCACTGCGCAGTCGGGTTCGACGGGAAGCCGAGGATCATCATTTTCGGCTTCGGAATCGAGCCGCGAATCGCCCGTTCCAGCTCATCGAAGAAATCCACACCGGGCACCAGCGGCACAGAACGCACTTGGGCGCCGGCAATCACTGCACCGTAAATGTGAATCGGGTAGCTCGGGTTCGGCACCAATACGGTGTCGCCCTGATCGAGGGTCGCCAGCATCAAATGCGCCAGGCCTTCCTTGGAACCGATGGTGACAATGGCTTCGCTTTCCGGGTCGATATCGACTTCGTAGCGTTGCTTGTACCAGTTGGAAATCGCCCGGCGCAGGCGCGGAATGCCCTTGGACGTCGAGTAACCGTGGGTGTCTTCGCGTTGGGCCACTTGTACGAGTTTTTCGACAATGTGCGGCGGCGTGGCCCCGTCGGGGTTGCCCATGCTCAAGTCGATGATGTCTTCACCACGACGACGCGCGGCCATCTTCAGCTCGGCGGTGATGTTGAAAACGTAAGGGGGGAGTCGATCTATGCGCGCAAAGCGGCGCGGCGAACCTTGTTCGGCCATTGTTGCCTCGGATAACGTAAGCGCCCGGAACCGTCCGAGCGACGCTGGTCACTGCGGTGACCTGTGGCGGAAGATAAGGTCAGTGATGGCATACTGTCCAGCCCGTTTGTTAACAAATTTTTCCAAGGAAAATGGTTGATGGAATTCACCAGCGGCTTCTTGCTGAGCCTTTCGCTGTGCCTGGATATCGGCGTGGCCAACATCGCAATGATCACATTGGCGATGCAGCGCGGTTACTTTCAAGGCTTCGCGCTGGGCCTTGGCACCTGCGTCGGCGACCTGATTTATGCGGTGCTGGCGCTGGCCGGGATGACCGTCCTGCTGCAATACGAAAGCGTGCGTTGGGTGCTGTGGATCGGCGGTTCGGCGCTGCTGATCTACTTCGCGGCGAAGATGATTTACTCGGCGATCCATCACGAAGCGCTGCTGGCCGAGACGGCGGAGGTGGGGCAGAACTCCCATCGCAAGGAATTCTTTCGTGGGATTTTTCTCGCCATGTCGTCGCCGAGCGCGATTCTTTGGTTCGCTGCGGTGGGCGGCACGCTGATCGCCCGCTCCGGTGGCGGTGGCCCGCTCAGTTCGGCGCTGTTCCTCGGTGGTTTCCTCTGCGCCGGGCTGCTCTGGTCGGCCGGTTTGTGCTTTGCTGCCAGCCACGGTGGCAAGCTGTTGGGCGACAAGCTGTTGCGCTATTCCTACATGGCATCTGCAGCGATCTTCTGCTATTTCGCGGTCTACGTGATCGTATCCGGCTACAATGAATTCGTCGGTTCCGGTGCCGTCGAGCAGTTGCATTCGCTGTAACCGTGCGAAACGGGTTTGGCTTTCTATACTCCCAGCCGAACCCCTTTTTTGTGCCAGGAGTCGAGTCATGGATGAGCAAACACGCGTCGAAGTGGCTGAACCTCGCTTCGAACATGGACACTTCCTGCTGATTGCAGGATTTGGCGATCGATTTAGCCAAGACACCGCCAAGGACATCCCGGCGCTGTGGGAGAAATTCCTGCCGCACCTGGGACGAATTCCCGGGCAAAAAGGCGAAGTGACCTACGGCGTCTGCTGCAATTTCGACGGCAAGGGCGGCTTCGATTACATCGCCGGCGTGGAAATCACCAAGCTCGACGAACTGCCGCAGGACGTCTATCGCTGGGTCGAAGTGCTGCCCCGTCAATACGCGGTGTTCGAACACAAAGGGCCGCTCGATCAGTTGCCGCAAACCCTGCAATACATCTACAAAACCTGGTTGCCGACCTCTCACTACGTCGAGCTGAATGCCCCGGAACTGGAGCGTTACAGCGCCGATTTCAACCCGCGCCTGCACACCGGCAAACTGGAAATCTGCGTGCCGGTTGATACCAAGGCCTGAGCCCACAGGGATGAGGCGGATCAAAGGATCCGCCTCATGCGTTTGCGCCGTGTGCGGATCGATATGCCCCCGCGATTCCTTTATGCTTTCGGCACTTTCTTCTGCTGATTTCCGAGCCGCCATGAACACCATCATCCGCAACGTCACCGCCGCCGACCTGGATCGCTGCTACGCCATCGAAACCGTTGCTTACGAAGGCGACGAAGCCGCCACCCGCGAGAAAATCGCCACGCGTATCGCCACCTGGCCGGAAGGCTTTGTCGTGGCGGAAGTGGATGGCGTGGTGGCGGGTTTCGTCAATTCGGGCGCGGCGTTTGATGTGCAGATGTCGGACGAGGCGTTCAAGGAGCTGATCGGCCATGACCCGAAAGGGCCGAACGTGGTGATCATGTCGGTGGTGGTGCACCCGGATTATCAGGGGCAAGGGTTGGCGAAGCGTTTGATGGCTGAATTTATCGAGCGTATGCGCGGGATGGACAAGGCGACGATTCATTTGATGTGCAAAGAGAAGCACATCCCGTTGTATGCCGGGTTTGGCTTTGCCTACATCAAACCGTCGGAGTCGGATCACGGCGGCATGGCGTGGCACGAGATGATCCTGACCCTCTGACAACACCGCAAAACCCATGATCGTTACCACGCTGATCGTTCCCACGCTCTGCGTGGGAATGCCTCCCGTGATGCTCTGCGTCACGACTTTGGGACGCAGAGCGTCCCCGGCTGCATGCCCACGCAGAGCGTGGGAACGATCATCAAAAACCCTTGTGGGAGCAGTGGTGTGTTCACGCCATGTGTCAGAAAGGGCGATCTGCTTGCGCACCGCCCGCTCATGCGGCAGTCAGTAAATCGCTTCCAGCGCTTCGACTGAGTCGATCATCCTTACTTAGAAAACCAGCCCCATGCGCCGTTCATAACCGATCCGACCCTTGTACGCTTCGCCGCTGTCGACGTAGCCATGCTTTGCATACAGCGCAATCGCCGCGTCGTTATCCGCGTCCACCGACAACTCCAGCCCTTTGATCTCCGGCCACGCCTGACGCGCGACCTCGGGCAGCGCTTGCAGACACGCCTTGCCATAACCCTTGCCCTGCGCGCGGCGATCAACCTGCAATGCGTGCAAGGTGGCGCTGTGTTCATCAGCCCAGGCCGGCAACACGGGCGGGCGCTTGAGCAGCAGAAACGCCACCGGCACTTCATTCGCCAGCAAAGCAAAACCCTTTACGCCGGGGCCGGGTTTCGACAACAAGGTGTGCAACGCACCGTGAATATCGCCGGAGAACTTGATCTGCTCGGCATGGATTTCAATCGCCTCGACTAGCTGACGCTGCAAAGCATTCAGGCTGTCGTACGGCACGAGTTGGGCTGACACGGGAATTTCCTTTTTCCTACAAAGATAAGCCTCGGATTCTAGCGATTTTGGCCTCAGTGGAAATTTTTTGTTTCGCCTGTCGATCTGCCGATCCACCAAGCGACTAAGGGTGTCTTCACAACAAAAACCACGGAGAACACCATGAGCGCACAAAGTGATATCCAGACCCTGATCAACACCTACCGCGACGCCGTGATGAAAAAGGACGTAGAGAAAGTCATGGCGCTGTACGCCGACGACATCGTCTCGTTCGACGCGATCAAGGCCCTGCAATTCAAGGGCAAACCGGCGTACCGCGAACACTGGGTCGCGTGCATGGAAATGTGCCCCGGCCCGCACATTTTCGAATTCCATGAAATCGCCATCGAAACCGCCGACAACATCGCCTTCGCGCACTGGGTGGCTAACTGCGGCGGCACCAATGAAAAAGGCGAAACCCAGAGCTGCTGGATGCGCGTCACCGCCTGCTATCGGCAGGTCGGCGGGGCGTGGAAAATCGCTCACGAACACTGGTCGGCGCCGTTCGATCCGATGAGCGGCGCGACCCTGTTCGATGTGCAACCCTGATCTTCAGCCATAGTTGATCCGTCCGCTTCAGGAGAACGCCATGAAGTATTTATGCCTGGTCTACAGCGATGAGCGCTTGCTGCATTCATCGCCCGACAGCCCGGAAGACGCCGAGTGCTGGGCTTACGCCGAGTCGATTCAGGGCAGTGGGCGGATGGTTGCCGCCGAGGCGCTGGAGTCGGTGCAGACCGCCACCACGGTGCGTATGCGCAACGGCAAAGTGTCGATCACCGATGGCCCGTTCGCGGAAACCAAGGAGCAACTGGCCGGTTTCTACCTGATCGACGCCAAGGATCTCAACGAAGCGATTCAGGTCGCCGGCAACATTCCGGCGGCGCGGGTCGGCAGCGTTGAAGTGCGCCCGGTACGGCAGTTGAATGTCTGAGGTTCGGGCGCGGGTCGAGCAGGTCTATCGCGAAGACTCGCGGCGGATTCTGGCGACGCTGATTCGCCTGCTGGGTGATTTCGACCTCGCCGAAGAAGCCTTGCACGAGGCGTTCTTCGTCGCCGTCGAGCGCTGGCAGCGCGACGGCGTGCCGGACAATCCGCGCACCTGGCTGGTCTCGACCGGGCGCTTCAAGGCGATTGACGTGTTGCGCCGCCGTGCCCGCTTCAAAGCTTCGCAGCCAATGTTATTGGCGCAACTGGAAGAACTCGAACAGGCCGACTGGAGTGGCGAAGACGTGGAAGACGATCGTCTGCGGCTGATCTTCACCTGTTGCCACCCGGCGCTGGCGGCGGATGCGCAAGTGCCGCTGACCTTGCGCGAAGTCTGCGACCTGACCACCGAAGAAATCGCCCGCGCATTTCTCTCGGCACCGGCGGCGATTGCCCAACGCATCGTGCGGGCGAAAGCCAAGATCCGTGACGCGAAAATCCCTTATCAAGTACCGAGCCTGAGCGAATTGCCCGAGCGCCTCGACAGCGTGTTGCGGGTGATTTATCTGGTGTTCAACGAAGGCTATTCGGCGTCGGTCGGCGCTGAACTGACCCGCGAAGATCTGACGCGTGAGGCGATCAGGTTGGGGCGGTTGTTGATGGAATTGCTGCCGGAGCCGGAAGTAATGGGGCTGCTGGCGATGATGCTGTTGCACGAATCACGACGCTCGGCGCGCACCTCGCCGAGTGGTGAACTGGTGCTGCTGGATGATCAGGATCGCGGGTTGTGGGATGCCGGGTTGATTGCTGAAGGTTGCGCGCTGGTCGAGCGCGCCCTGACCACGCGGCGGTTTGGGCCTTATTGTTTGCAGGCAGCGATTGCGGCGGTGCATGCCGAAGCGCCGACGGCGGCGGAGACGGACTGGGAGCAGATCGTTGGTTTGTATGACGTGCTGTTGCGGGCGGTGCCCTCGCCGGTGGTTGAGTTGAATCGTGCGGTGGCGGTGGCCAAGCGGGATGGGGCGTTGGCGGGGTTGCAGTTGATTGAAGGGATTTTGGCGCGGGGCGAGTTGCTGGATTATCACTTGGCGCATTCGGCGCGGGCGGAGTTTTGTCGGCAGTTGGGGCGGGTGGAAGAGGCGCGGGAGGCGTATTTGCGGGCGCTTGAGTTGACGCGGCAGGAGCCGGAGCGGCGGTTTATCGAGGGGCGGCTTTTGGCGTTGAAATTGCCCTCACCCTAGCCCTCTCCCGGAGGGAGAGGGGACTGATTGGGGGATGCTGTAGAAGTACACCGACCTGAAAAATCAACGGTGAATCCATAATCGACTCGAAATTTCAGGTCGATGTACGACGCAAGACACCGCGGTCGGCCCCCTCTCCCGGAGGGAGAGGGGACTGATTGGGGGATGCTGAAGAAGTACACCGACCTGAAAAATCAACGGTGAATCCATAATCGACTCGATATTTCAGGTCGATGTAAACCGCAAGACACCGCGGTCGGCCCCCTCTCCCTCTGGGAGAGGGCTGGGGTGAGGGGCTTTTGACCTAGGCCTGATCGGCCGCGCCGCTATTCCAACATCTTGTTCAACAACCAGCTCCCCGCCGGCCCCGGCGGATACAGCCGCGACCACAGTGCATCGACAAACACCGGTTTCGGCCAGCCACGCACTTTCAACTCCACCAGCAAATCATTGCCAAACCGTTGCGCCAGCCAACGCGGCAACGGCGCCCAGCCAAAACCCTTTTCGGCCATTTCCAGCAACATCAAATAACTCGGCGCCGACCACACCCGGCCTTTGCCACGACTGTCGTACGGATTAACGATGGTCGCCAGGCGCAGCTCGCGATGCAGTTCCAAGGTGTGTTGATCAATGTGCTCAAGCGTCGCCAATGGATGATCGCGATTGACGAACAAAGCGATTTCCGTGCGTTCGGCCACGGTCGAGGTCACCAGATCTGGCGGGTAGTTTTCCTGCATCTCTGCGAAGGCCAGATGTGCGCGACCGCGTTGCACCAGTTCAATCAAGTCATCGCATTCAGCGATCAAACATTCCAGCTCAAGATCTGGATAACGCTGCTCGAACCCGACCAATGCCGCTTCAAAACGATACGACTGATACGTGTCGGAAATCGCCACGGTCAGTTTTGGCTCGACGCCTTGGGACAACTGCCGCGCAGTCATTTCCAGACGACTGGTTGCCGCCAGAATCGCCTCGGCTCGTTGCAACATCACGTGGCCCGCGGGGGTGAGCGTCGGTTTGCGGCTGCTGCGATCGAACAGCACCAGATCCAGATCGATCTCAAGGCTGGCCACCGCCGCGCTGATGGTCGACTGACTGCGCCCGAGTTTGCGCGCCGCCGCCGAAAACGAACCTTGGGTCGCCGCTTGCACAAACGCCAACAGCACTTCTTGCGAGGCCATGAACTATCGCCTTGATCGATGGTTATTGGTTATGAAGTATCGGTGCGAGGGTAGATCATGGCAACCATCTTCACTCAAGGAGTCAGGCAATGACTGCCCCTAAATCCATCACTGAACGTATTTTCCAGGCCGTTGGTTTCGAACTGCTGGCCATTCTGATCTGTACGCCGCTGCTGGCGTGGCTGATGAAAAAACCGATGCTTGAAATGGGCGCGGTGACGGTGTTGATCGCGATGCTGGCGCTGGGCTGGAACGTGGTGTTCAACCGCTACTTCGACCGGGTGCTGGCGCGGATGAATGTTGCGCATAACGCTTGGGTGCGTGTGGTGCATGCGCTGCTGTTCGAGGGTGGCTTGATCGTGATGGGCGTGCCGCTGATTGCGTGGTGGTTGTCGGTCAGTTTGTGGCAGGCGTTTTTGCTGGATATCGGCGTGCTGCTGTTCTTCCTGCCGTACACCTATGTTTATCACTGGGCGTACGACGTGCTGCGCGAACGCTTCATGACCCGTGGCGTTTGTGAGGGTTAATTAAATTCGTCAATCATGGCAAACCCCTGTGGCGAGGGGATTTATCCCCGTTGGCCTGCGCAGCAGGCCCATCTTTTCTGGATCAAAAGAGGGGGCGCTGCGCACCCCAGCGGGGATAAATCCCCTCGCCACAATGGATGGGTGTCAGGTTTAGAGGAACATCCCGCCGGAGGCTTCAACCCGCTGCCCATTGATCCATTGCGCACCCGGCGACAGCAACAACGCCAGCGCCCCGCCAATATCATCCGGCTGACCGGCGCGTCCTAGCGCAGTGTTTTCCGCGACCATCGCATTCACTGCCGCATTATCGCGAACAGTCCCGCCACCAAAATCAGTTTCAATCGCGCCTGGCGCCAACGTGTTCACAGCAATCTGCCGCGCGCCCAGCTCTTTCGCCTGATAACGAGTCAGCACTTCAATCGCGCCTTTCATCGCCGCATAAGCACTGGCGCCCGGAATGGTGAAACGCGCGAGGCCGCTGGAGATATTGATGATGCGTCCGCCGTCGTTAATCAGCGGCAAGAGTTGCTGCGTCAGGAAGAACGGCCCCTTGAAATGCACGTTCATCAGCATGTCGAATTGCTCAACCGTGGTCTCGGCGAAGCTCACGTGCAGACCGACCCCGGCGTTGTTGATAAGGAAATCAAAACGCTCGCGTTCAAATTGTTCGCGCAGCGCTTGCTCAACCTTCGCGCCGAACTCGGCAAAGCTGTCACTGCGACCGACGTCCAGTTGCAGCATCACCGCTTTGGCGCCGAGTTTTTCCAGTTCGACGACCAGCGCCTGCGCTTCATCCGCGCGGCTGTGGTAAGTGCCGATGATGTCGACACCTTGGGCGGCGAGGTGCAGGGCGGCGTTTTTGCCGAGGCCACGACTGGCGCCGGTGATCAATGCGATTTTGCGGTTCATGGGACTTCCTCGATGCTGGTGAGTGGTGATGGAACTCAGTTTATTTGTCCGCCGATAGGTGATAAACAGACTGAAATCGGAATCACTGATCGGCTCAGCCGAACAATCGTCAGGTGCTCACATGAACAAACTGGAACTGCTGCGCACCTTCGTCCGGGTCAGCGAACTGTCGAGTTTTACCCTCGCCGGCGAGAGCCTTGGCCTGCCGCGCTCTACCGTGTCCGAACATGTGCAGGCACTCGAAACACTGGTCGGCACGCGTCTATTGCAGCGCACCACGCGCAAAGTGCAGGCGACGCAAGATGGACTGGTGCTGTACGAACGCAGCAAGGATCTGCTTTCGCACATGGACGAGATTGAAGGGTTGTTCCGCCAGGACGAGGCCTCGCTGACCGGGCGTATTCGTGTCGACATGCCGAACATTCTGTCGCGACGTCTGGTCATGCCGCTGTTGCCTGAGTTCATGGATCGTCACCCAAATCTGGAACTGGAAATCAGCAGCACCGACCGCCGCGTCGATCTGCTCAGCGAGGGTTTTGATTGTGTGGTGCGCATTGGCGCGCAGCCGGATCAATCGGTGGTCGCGCGGCATTTGGGCGATTTTTCGATGATCAACTGCGCGAGCCCGGCTTACCTTGAACGCTATGGTGTGCCGCAGACGCTGGAGGATCTGGCGCAGCATCGGCTGGTGCATTACGTCGGCGTATTGGGTTCGCGTTCGGAAGGGTTTGTGTACGAGGAGGGTGGTGAGGTTAAGCGTTTGCCGATGGCGGGCAGTGTGACGGTTAACAGCACGGATGCTTATGAGTCGGCGTGTCTGGGCGGGTTCGGTTTGACCCAAGTGCCGCGCTCGGGCATGAAACCGCATTTGGATAACGGCGAACTGGTGACGGTGTTGCCGCAGTTCACGGCGCCGTCGATGGCAATTTCATTGTTGTATGCCCGGCAGCGACATTTGCCGTTGCGCGTGCGGGTGTTTATGGATTGGCTCGGCGATGTGATCCGCTCAACCCTCTAACCCACACCTTGCACTCAAACCTCACTGGATCTCTATCTGAAACGGCTACCTGTAGGAGCTGCCGCAGGCTGCGATCTTTTGATCTTTAAAAACAGGATCAAAAGATCGCAACCTTCGGCAGCTCCTACAGGGGAATTGTTGTGGGTCAGAAGATTTGGGTGAACAGCCAGTAGAGGCTGCCGGACAGCAGGATCGCCGCCGGCAACGTCAGCACCCACGCCATCAGCAAATTGCGGATGGTCTTCATCTGCAACCCGCCACCGTTGGCAACCATCGTCCCCGCCACACCCGACGACAACACATGCGTCGTCGACACCGGCAAACCGAACATATCCGCCGCGCCAATGGTCAGCATCGCCACGGTTTCCGCCGACGCACCCTGAGCATACGTCAGGTGCGTCTTGCCGATTTTTTCACCCACCGTCACCACAATCCGCTTCCAGCCAACCATGGTGCCCAGCCCCAGTGCGATGGCCACGGCGATCTTCACCCACAGCGGAATAAACCGCGTGGCATTGTCGATCTGTTGCTTGAACAGTTGCAGTTTGCTGCTGGTGTCGGCGTCGAAATTGCCGACCTTGTTCTTGTCCATCAGGCGAATACTTTCGCTCGCCAGGTACATGTCGTTACGCACGTTGCCCATGGCTTCGGCCGGGACTTTCGCCAGCGAACCGTAGCCCCTGACTTCTTCGCCGATGTGCCCGGTGAGGGCGGCGAGGGCGGGGATCAGTTGCGGCGTGGCTTCCTTGCTGCGCACGTAATCCGAAAGGATTGGACGCGGATCAGCCGGCGCCGGCTGCGGTGCACTTTTCACCAGCGCTTGCTGGGTGACTTGCGCCACAGCGGCGAACTGCAGCGATTGTTCCTCGGGCATGGTGCGGTTCAAGGCGTACGCCATCGGCAGCGTGCCGACCAGAATCAACATGATCAGGCCCATGCCTTTCTGGCCGTCGTTGGAACCGTGAGCGAAAGACACGCCGGTGCACGTGGCGATCAGCAAACCGCGAATCCACCATGGCGGCGGCGCGTTGCCTTCCGGTGCCTTGTACAGCGAACGATTCTTCACGAACGCGCGCAGCGCCAGCAGCAACAGCGCGGCACAACCGAAACCCACCAGCGGCGACAGCAGCAGCGCGTAACCGATCTTGGTCGCCTGCGCCCAATCGACACCGCTGGTGCCGTCGCGGCCATGCATCAAGGCATTGGCCACGCCGACGCCGATGATCGAACCGATCAGCGTGTGCGACGAAGACGCCGGCAAACCCAGCCACCAAGTGCCGAGGTTCCACAGGATCGCGGCGATCAGCAGCGCGAAAATCATCGCGAAACCCGCCGACGAACCGACCTGCAGAATCAACTCAACCGGCAGCAGAGCGATGATGCCGAACGCCACCGCGCCGCTCGAAAGCAGCACACCGAGAAAGTTGAAAAAACCCGACCAGACCACCGCGACATTCGGCGGTAGCGAGTGGGTATAGATCACCGTCGCGACGGCGTTGGCGGTGTCATGGAAACCGTTGACGAACTCGAAACCCAGCGCAATCAGCAGCGCGACGCCGAGCAGCAGAAACGGCGTCCACGTGGTGACGACCGTGCCGAGTTCGTGCATGTCGTGCATCAGGCTGTAGGCGGTGAACAGCATGCCCATCGCCAGCACGGCGAAAAAAATCACGTAGGTGAACGGGCTGGTTTTCTTGTCGAGGGCGGGCCTGCCGCTGGGGGCGGATGTGTGGCTGGCGGTCAGGGAGGGAGTAGCCATGAGCGGACAATCCTCAGCGAGGGAAGGAATGTCGCCCATGATCATTGCAGAATGTTACAGAGAGACTGCGGCAGATCAGTGTTTGGATGAATAGCCTGACCATTGATCTGTTGAGTCCATTCCTGAACTCTGAGGAATTCAGGTGAGCTTTTGTGGCGAGGGGATTTATCCCCGTTGGGTTGCGAAGCAGCCCCAAAACCATTCACCTCGGTGTATCAGCTCAACCGCGATCACCGGATTTACGACTGCTGCGCAGCCGAACGGGGATAAATCCCCTCGCCACAGGATCTTTGTCATCAAGATAGATTTCTGCAGCCACAATGGATCTGTGGTGGACACAGAGGTCAGTAATCACCCCTTTTACGAAACGCCCAGCGCCCCGCAATCACGGTAAACGTAGCCACCAGCGCCACCAATATCCAGAACCCTTCCGGATCCTGCGACAGTGGCACGCCGCCCACATTCATCCCGAAAAAACCGGCAATGATGTTGATCGGCAACGCCAGCACCGTCACCACGGTCAGGGTAAACAGCGTGCGGTTGCTCTGTTCGTTGAGGTTGGCGGCGATCTCTTCCTGGAGCAATTTGATCCGCTCACCTAACGCCGTGAGGTCGTTGATGATCAGCGCAAACTCTTCAGTGGATTTACGCAGCTCCTTGACGTCCTCCTTCTGCAACCACGGCGGCGGCCGATTGAGCAGACGCAGCAACGAACCCGGCTCCAGTGCCAACAGCCGTTGCAGCCGCACCAGCACCCGCCGATTGGCACCCAGTTCCGCACGGTTGGTCGACAGCTTTGAGGAGAGCAATTCATCCTCGACCTGATCCACACTCATGCTGGTCTTGCGCACGATTTGCGTCAGCACCTCGCCCTGATCCCGCAACAAATGCACGAGCAGTTCCGACGGTGAACGAAAGCGCTCGCCAGCCTTTACCGACGAACGCAATTTATCCACCGAGTGCAGCGGTTGCAGGCGCGCGCTGACGATCAATTTGCTGCGCACGCAGACCCACAATGTCGACACGTCCGACGACACCATGCTGCTGAGGTTGAACACCACATCGTTGACCACCGCCAGCAACGCCGAATCGACATGCTCGATGCGCGTCGACCGCGAGCCTTCATGCAACGCCTCGAAAAACTCTTCAGGCAATTGCAGATGACTCTTCATCCAGCGCTCGCACGCGGCGTGCGCGAGATTGAGGTGCAGCCAAAGAAATTCGCCGCTGTCGCTGTCGTCCTGCAAACAGCGTAATGCCGTCGCCGAATCTACTTCACGGCCACGTTCGCCGGGCAGAAAACGAAAACCGTAGAGCAGGCCAAACAGATCGGGATCGCGATGACTGATGTCGAGGCTGTGGTTCATGGAGGCTCGCTGCGGAGAGGGCGTCTGGCGTGGGGTTTACAGATTCACCTGCTCGGCATCTTCGCAATCGTGCGTGACGATTTTGTGACCGCTCGATGACGGGGTGACATGTACCGATTTCGATACCGTGTGGGTACACAGTCGATCTCAATTCATCGCGACCCTGGTCGATGACCGGTTATCTATCACCGGCATTGGAGTATTTCCATGGTCAGCATCAGCTCTGTTTCGATCAATCAGACTGTCACTACGTCCACCAGTAAAACCACGATCAACGACGTTGGCGACGACACCACCACCGCCGCGACGGCAACTGCGAGTGCATCCGGCGATGCGCCGAAAGCGGCGGGCGGCGCGGCACCGGCGGGGGATAGCAGTTCCAGCAGCAGTGAAGAATCGGATTCGGTGAAGGAGCTGCGCAAGCAGATTGCCGAGCTGCAAAAGCAATTGCAGCAACAGCAGCAGGCGCTGCAAGCGGCGCAGGCGAAGCAGGAAAGCGCGGACGCGAAAGCGGCGGACGTGGCGGCAGCGCAGGCGCAGATCACCACGACGTCGGCTTCTTTGCAGACGGCTACGGCGTCGTTGTTGCAGGCGTTGCAGGATTCGGGGTCGAGTACGTCGGGGGCGTTGGTCAGTACTTCGGCGTGATGGCTTTTCCCCTCACCCTAACCCTCTCCCGGGGGGAGAGGGGACTGACCGAGGTGTTCTTTTAAGGTTCACCGACCTGAGATTTCGAGCCGTACTTTGACTTTGAAAAGCTCACGATTTGCTCCCTTTCCCCCTCGCCCCCTTGGGGGAGAGGGCTGGGGTGAGGGGGTAAAATCCCACCGTCGACAAATCTCTCAGACCAAACACAAAAAAGCCGCACGATCTTTCAATCGTGCGGCTTTCGCTAGTGCGCTGTATCAGTGGTCTTGCTTGTTGCTCAGCACTTTACCGGTAGTGGCGTCGAAGTCGACATCCCACTCAGTGCCATCGGCCAGTTTCAGTTCAACTTCATACTCATAACCATTGAAGTGGTTATCGAGATCGGTGTCAGTGATGGTCGCACCCGGGTGCAGTTTCAACGCTTCAGCGTTCATCGATTCCAGCGACTTGATCTTGCCTTCCTTCACCAACTGAGGGATCTGGTCGACGCGAACATCAGCTTGGGCCAGGCCAGCAGTCAGGGTCAGAGCAGCGGCAGTAAACAGGGCAGTCAAAGTTTTCATCGGTTCAATCCTTTAGTGGTGTGTCTAATTGGGTGAGCTGTTTAAGTGAGTTCAGGTTAACCAGCGCAACTTAACTCACCCTTAAAAACTAGCACCGCCAACAAACAGCTCTTACAGGAGCGAGCCTGCTCGCGATGCAGCCAACTCGATCGCCGCTCAATAACCGTTGTTCTTCAACACCTGATCAACACTGCCGGCCGCCGGACGCTTATAGAACTTCAACAGTTCGCTGGCGCGGTTGGTGAAGATGCCGTCGACACCCGCCGCCATCACTTTCTCGAAATCCACCGGCTCATCGACGGTGTAAACGTGAACGAGCATGCCTTGATCGTGGGTGTATTTATTCATCCACGGTTGCACCAGATCCGAATAGCTTTGATCGCCGCTGTTGGTCAACTTCGCTGAAGGGCCGGTGCCGATTGCACCCTGAGCCTTGGCGTAGTCGACCCACTGCTTGAACTCGGCTTCAGACTTCGGTTCCTGTTTGCCGTAGAAAACGTTTTTGTCCTTCTCGCCCGACTCGGCAAAGGTCACTTTCGACTTCGGTTCGATGCTGCCTTCGCCGACCCACAACAGGAGAATTTTCGGCACTTGCGGCATTTCTTTTTCCAGCAGTTCGAGGCTGTTTTTCTCGAACGTCTGCAGGATCACTTTGCCTTTACCCTGACCCACGCCCAACGGGCTCTTCGCCAGTTTCGAACCGGCCGGGCTCAGCCAGCCGCGATCCTGCAGTTTTTCCTTGAGGTCATGCTCGATGCCAGGGAACAGCTGCGGCTCTTTGGTTTCGATGTATAGGCCTGGCTTGTGGTGCGGGTTGGCCTGGGCGATGTTGATGATTTCGTCCAGGGTCAGAATTTTCAGCCCGGCATAAGAAGGACGCGCGCGCTCCGGGTACTTGGCGTTGAACCAGCTGCCGGCGTCGAGGGTTTTCAGTTCGGCCATGGTGAAGTCGTTGGCCGGGCTGTCCTTGCGATCCGGGAACTTGCTCGCGACGTCGGTGGTGCGCTGCAGGTTGTTGTCGTGCAGGGCGAACAGCACGCCATCCTTGCTGCGCTGCAAATCCATTTCCAGATAATCAGCGCCGAGATCGCGGGCCAGTGCGTAGGAGGCGGCGGTGGATTCCGGAGCATCGAAGGACGCGCCACGGTGAGCGATCACCGCCGGGTGCGGGATGCCATGCGCCCCGGCCACGGCGTCGGGATTGCTCTGGCTGGCGGCGTGCGCCTGACCGAGTCCGAGCAACAGGCTCAGCATGAGGGCGCTTTTGGTGAAAGTGGCGGGCATGTTCGAGATCCTTTCGCGGGTCTGTTTCAAAGACGTACCTTTTAACAACTGAATCGATTGCGTGCTATCGCCAGACCGACATAAATGTATTAAAACCGAATTTTCCTACAATTCTGCTCGCCAACTGCAGTACGCTTGCCCTCGGCAGACGCCCCGGCAGAGGGCGCGCCGCTCTGTTGTCCTGCGTGTAAACCATTGATCACTTATCGTGAGGTTTACCATGCGCATCACCTCCCAACTCATCTGCCAGGCTGCCGACGACCTCAAGGGTTTTGTTGGCCTCAATCGTAAAACCGGTCAATACATCGTGCGTTTCAGCGAAGATTCGTTCGGCATGGACGTCGCCGATGACGGCATTATTCCGACCAGCGAATTCGTCTGGGCGCCGGCGACCGAGCAGACCATGACGCTTAAACGTGAGCTGATTCAGTTGCTGCTGGATCAGCATATCGATGAGCGGATCAACATTACCGAGCCGTTGCGGGTGTATATGCAGAAGGTTGAAGTGCCGGAGATTGTGGCGGTGCGGAGTTTGGTGCGGGGTTGAGATTTTTGGTGACTGAGAGGGCCTCTTCGCGAGCAAGCTCGGCTCCTACAAGGATTGGTGGCGCTCGCAAATCTTTTGTAGGAGCCGAGCTTGCTAGCG